>JAEHCK010000103.1 GCA_020696345.1 Thermoplasmata archaeon
AGCGAAGTAAAGTGCCTGACTTTTACCCCAGGGCTTTTTGGGAGTCCAAGTAATAGATCCAAAAAGGGCTGAGGGGTAGATTTATCAGAACGGCGAAGGAGCAGGCTGACCAAGGATGATAATATCTGGTATTTCCGTGGTGTGCCGGAAGAAGTACGGTGAACGAGCAGGTAAACCCCGAGTTTTGGGATGACCGTAAAACTTTTTGGGAGGGGTTTGCCAGCGCAGTTCAGCGCCAAAAAGTTTCCGTGGGGAATTCGTTCCCCTGAGTTGCTAAATAATATTAACATACCATCAGTAGCTATTTATCTCAATTTGTGGGAAACCCAAATTCCAATGGCCAAAATGTTAATTTGGTTAAATTTTGATTAACAAATTCTCAATCAATAAATCTACACCTTCCGGCCTACTCGTCAAGAGTAATTTTGCTTACACTAAATGCTTTGAATATATAGATTTGGATATTTCTTTAAACAACCGATATTAAAAAATAGACAAGAATACATTCACAGATGTCTTACAAATATATTTAATAAGTTCAATGAGATGATTAAAATATGGATACCACAATGACCTTTAAAAATACAAAAAAAGAAAAAGTAATGGAAAAATATGCACCAAATGAGATACTCAATATTGAATATGACCAATCAACAATTCCGAATTTAGCAAAAAATGAAATAATCACCCAAAAAATAAATTATATTCTTCCAACATTACCAACTTATCATCAATTTTACAATTATAATTCAACCACAATTAACTTTCTTGAATCGGAAAGTGTCCATTTAATTATTACATCACCACCTTACTGGACATTGAAAAAATATAATGACAACGATCATCAGTTAGGAGATATAAATGATTATAACTCATTTCTATCAGAATTGGATAAAGTTTGGAATAAGTGTTATGATGTGTTGGTGCCAGGTGGTCGTTTAATCTGTGTGGTTGGTGATGTCTGTTTATCACGAAGAAAGAATAACGGTCGCCATACTGTTGTCCCACTTCATGCATCTATACAAGAGCATTGTAGAAGAATTGGATATGATAACCTAGCTACAGTAATATGGCATAAAATATCAAATGCTTCTTTCGAGTCAAATAATGGCTCAAGTTTTCTTGGAAAACCATATGAACCCAATGCTGTGATAAAAAATGATATTGAATTTATTCTTATGGAGCGGAAACCTGGAGGATATAGAAGCCCATCAAAACTTGAACGATTATTTAGTGTTATCAATGAAAAGAACCATAAGATATGGTTTAAACAAATTTGGTGCGGTATAACTGGTGCTTCAACAAAAAAACATCCCGCTCCATATCCTATTGAGTTGGCAACTCGATTAATTCGAATGTTTAGTTTTGTTGGTGATGTTGTTTTAGATCCGTTCTTAGGTTCTGGTACAACCTCAATTGCCGCGTGGATGACTGGAAGGAATAGTATTGGAATCGAATTAGACACCGAATATTTTAATTACGCGTTTAATAGATTCAAAAAAGAGACAATAAAACTTACAAGCAACCATATTTACGAAAAATTATAGGTGATCAAATATGTCATTAAATATAGACGCATTTCATACTCTGACCACAGATGCAATTCAACATTTCTGGAGTTCAAGACAAAATGCAACCAAAAATCAATCAATGCGGGGAATATCCGATCAAGGAAATAGGTCAGGTGTAACAGCTGGAAAAAACTTGGATGGATTTACTAAATTAATAAAGAGAATAATCATCGATAATGGAATTGATGATGTTTACATTTATGATGAAGGGCGAGTAAAACTTACACTACCGGGATATTTTCGACCGACAAAAAATTGGGATTTATTGGTTGTAAAAAATCAACAATTAATTGCTGTCATCGAATTAAAATCTCAAGTGGGTCCATCATTTGGAAATAATTTTAATAATCGTGTTGAAGAAGCAATTGGTAACTCTACAGATTTGAAAACTGCATTTCGTGAAGGTGCTTTTGGTGAATCATACAAACCCTTTATTGGATATTTATTTGTTCTAGAGGAATGTAAACGGTCTCTTTCTCCAGTTCGCTTTAGTTCACAACACTTCTCAACTTTTCCGGAATTTACGAATGCTAGTTATGCAAATCGATACGACATATTCTGTAAAAAATTGATCCAAGAAGAATTATATGATGCCGCGTCATTGATTCTTACAAAATCAGAAAATCGAGATGATGGTGGTTATCGATGTTTAAGTGAATTAACGGGATTTAAACGATTTATAACCACGCTAGCAGCAAAAGCTGCGGCAATATCAATGGATTAATATTTGGTGGGTTCAGAATCGGCTACTCTCTAAAAGCGATCTTGGTCTTCTTGGTGCCCACCCCAACCTCGCTTGGAATCTATGCGTTATCCTTTGAAAATAGATATCCAAAGATTAAAAATTTAATCTCTATTTTTAAGACCAGATGATTAGTCAGAGATTAATTTGGACTGCATTTCATTGCTTTTTCAATTATGAATTTTTTATATAATCTTAATAAAAGATTGGTTATTTCTTTTTCATTTTTAATACAATCTTTTTCTTCAGATCAATTTTATCTTTTTCAATTAACTCTGCTTTAATTGACTCCCCAGTTGATGGAAATGTTAATCTTTTTTTCTTTGGATTATATATAGATTCAGATTTAAAAATAAAAGCGCCTGTTTTTTTATCCATCTCAAAAATTTTATTGCTAGCTTTAGTAATATCTACTGCTAAATAGAATTTACCAATATCGATTATTACATCTATTCCTGTGAAATCAATATTGGCAATGCAGGATCTTTTGTGTAATATACTAACATTTTGTTTTGGAATCCTTTTTTCAAAATGTTTAAATATACATTTTTTTACTGTTCGGTAATTTTTAAAATTTATAATAAATTCGTATCCAACTTTAATTTTTTGTGGTAAGTTTATAATTGGTTTCACATTATTTTTAAACGCATTTTTCATTTCTTCTTCATATTTTTGTTTGCATTTCTTATCAATAACTCCTCCATGATGAACTAGTGTATGTCTAATTTGCCAAAGTAAATATATCGTTAATTCACAAGAATTTTTAAAATCAAAATTGCGTTGAAATCCTGCTGTAAATTTATTTTTTGAATATTCTCTAATAAAAGTATCAAAAGCTGAAAGTAATTTTTCCAAGGATAAATTATAGTCATTAATTCCTTCTTTTCTCTGAGTATCGTCTCTATATTCTGCCTTAGCAATGTTATCCATTGCTATGCATGTAGCTGAAAAATTTGGAACTAAAGTTTTTTCAACAATTAGTTTGTATTCACCCAATTTTTTAATTATAACATTAGGATCTTTAAAGAATTCTTCTTCTTTTTTCCTATTTCTTCTTGTACTCATAAGTTATGGAGATTTATCTCAATATATTAATTATTAACCATTCTCAAAACCTAAATAAATTATATTCTATTAAAAAATTATCTTAAATCCCTCCAACCCACCCTTTTCACTTCGTTCCTTTCTTCAAGTATAGTCTACTCGCCAAGAACCACCACCGCCACCGTCGGAAGCTCCACCGCTTGTTGCGGCAGCTCCAAGAACCAAATATCCTCTTGGTTTTGGCGCACCCCAAACCCCACCCACCACCACCGCCACCTGCGGTGGAATAACCAAGAGACAATCACCAATAACCAAATAATATCCAACACCCAAATTCTAATGACCTAAACACGCTTTTTGTTTTGGCGTCAGCCAAAATCAGTCCCAAGAAAACCCCAAATCCCATAGAACACGGATCTAACGGATGCAACGGATCATCACGGATAATATATTTATTGGGGTATTGTAAAATTCTTCATTCTTCAATTCTTATCCCCACCATCCCCTGATATAAACCACGAATTAACACGAATCTTCACGAATGTTTTTATATCATTCGTGCCAATTCGTGTGTATTCGTGGTTAAAAAGTCTCAAATCGATCCGTGTAAATCCGTATGATCCGTGTCATCCGTGTTCTATTCTTGGAACCTTGAATTATCACGCAACCGCCGGAGGCGGAAATTCCAAGCTCCAAACAAAATTTGCTAAGCGATATTATACGCATGGCACACAGCGCACAGGATAATACATTTCGTGAAATATCCAGCAATCTTTAAATATCTATATCTAAATATCATTATATGATGACTCAAAAAGAACCTGTTTGGTTTAAAGATGAACCTTCCTGGTATAAGGATGTAATGAAACGTTGGAAGGGGACAGCTTCAATTATGCCAGATTGAGTCGAAATTATTTTTTCAACCAATTCCTTAGAATATTTTAGATGATTTTTTATTCCTTCAGTGTGATGTACATCGTGGTAATGCTCATTAAAGAGTTGTTCATGATTTATTTCAAAATCTATTATTTGTTTGGAGTGAACATAAAATCCATCATATAATTCCTTTTCTTCTTTATAGGTTGCCATTTTTGACCCACACGCAAACCCAAAATAAAGATCCACAAAACGAAAAGAAGAACGATGATTTGCATTGGGAAGGGCTTGTAATATTATTAATCCGCTTAACAATTTTGAAATTTGATTTAACATAACGGATTGGTCCTGATACATTTCACAGTAAGTAATTAACAGATCTGGCTCATAGGGCTTATACTCTTTTATTTTGTCACCAGTTTCCTCTGTGAACTCGAAATTTATTCTTTCATACAGATGATAATAAAATTTCTTAAAGATCTCACAATTTCTACCGATTTCCATGAAACCAATAGCTGAATTACAGAATAAATATCTTTTGTTATTATAAGCTAAGATACGATTTATCATCCCATATCTCACCCAGGCCCACCCCGTTTTGCCCCTTCCGTGCCGTGGGGGCAACCCTCCCCCGCCAACGTCGGCAGCTCCACCACCACCGCCACCTGCGGTGGAATAACCAATAAACAATCACCAATAACCAAATAATATCCAACACCCAAATTCCAAACAAAATTTACTATGCGCTAATATACGCATAGCGCACAGGACAAGAGGTTGTGATCTCTGCATTTAATCTTGTAATTCATTTACACATACACAGTATACCCCGCACCCGCACCGTCATCAACCGCCGTATCTTTTTTATCATGCGGCACCCAGACCTGAAAACTTCCTGTGGCTGTATTACCTGATCGGTCGGTGACTGCAAAATTGATCGTGTACACGCGACCGTTTCCGGCGCCTTGGCGCTCGGCGCGGAGCTTCACTGTTTGTGAATCCACGATAACGATATCGTCCTTGGTGTTGCCATCTCCTTTACCTTTTGGATTCTCGGGCTCGTCACTGCTAACTGAAGTGATCACAACATCGTCAATACCCACATTTGCATCACAGATGTCGCTTACTGTGGTAATAAAATCATCGATCTCAATGGTGTGATATTTGTGGTTCGGCGGCCAGAGTACGATGGGTTCATTTGCTACGGTTATTTCAGGTGGTGTAGTGTCTTCTACAGTAATATCCACAGTGTCGGTATCAGATAACTTGCCATCACTCACCGTTAAGGTGACAGTTGTAGTACCCAATGGGAATGTTGTCGTGGGTGAAACACCGGTCGCAGAGCTATCAGACCAAGTCCAAGTATATGTTAATGGATCGGAATCAAGATCATATGAACCTGAACCATCAAGGGTAACTTTTGCACCTGCATGGCTGGTTTGTTCTACGGTCTGATTTAAGCCGGCGTTCGCAACTGGTTTATGGGAGACATAAATAGATTTGTTTGCAATGTTATTTGAATAATTAAAATCATCCGGTGTTACATTTTCTATCCTTACATAGATTTCGTGATAACCTCCGGTTGCCTCCCAGGTGATGGATGCTTGAGTGGTTGTGTTGCCCCAGACAGTGATGTTATCTTGGCCGAGTAATATGCCACCAGTTTCAGGGTCGCCGTCGTAGAAGGAGATGTTTGCTGTTACGGTAGTTCCAGGGGTGTATTCTTCATTGAATGTTGCACCGTAATAAATTTTATTAGTCCCACCAATAGCATAGATCTTTCCATTTACAACTGATGATGTTAAAAGATATCTTTCGGTAGTCATATTTTCTAACCCTGTCACCCAGGTATCACTTGCAGGATCATATACTGCTGTTGTATTAAGGCAATCTTCATTACTATCGCGCCCACCAATAACATAGATTTTTCCGTTTACAATTGACGATGTTAAATAACCTCTAGAAGTTGGCATTGGTTTCTTTGTTGTCCAGGTATCAGTTGCCGGATCATATTCTTCTACTACATTGAAAGTCAGCGAACTATATGGTTTTCCTCCACCAATAGCATAGATTTTCCCATTTACAACTGATGATGTCAGACCAAATCTTGCAGTGGACATACTGGTTTTAAAAGTCCATGTATTGCTTGCGGGGTCATATTCTTCTACGGTTTTAAGATGGTTTCCACTACTATCGATTCCACCCATAGCATATATCTTTCCATTTACAACAGATGATGTTACAAAACCTCTTGGAGTATTCATAGGTTCTTTCGTAATCCATGTATTAGTTGCGGGATCATATACTTCAACCACTTTGTATGAATACGCACCATAATATTGTCTACCACCAATAACATAGATTTTGCCATCTATAACTGACGAAGCAGGAGCATATCTTGCAGTGGGCATATTTTTCTTGGTAGTCCAAGTGTCTGTCGCAGGGTCATATTCTTCTACTATATTGAGAACAGTATTGCCATTCCAACCACCAATCACATATATCTTACCGTTAACAACTGCTGAGGTGGGGCTTTCTCTTGCATGAGTCATATTCGTTTTTGTCGTCCAAAAATCGTTTATTCCATAGCCGATATTATGTATTGTAGCATTAATCGTAATCTTCTCGTTCACCGTTGGATTTGGATTTGAAAATGAGATATTGTCGGAGGTGATCGATAGATCGGGTGCACTTGGCGCGGTGCCGGAGACAGTGATATTCTGTGATTGGGCAATGTTGTTGGATAAGTTGATATCGTTTGGTGAGCAGTCCTCGATGGTGACCCAGACCGAGTAGTTGCCGGGTACTGAGGGTACGGTCCAGGGGGTGGTGACATTGACGGAGTTGCCGGGGGCGAGGTTGGTGACGGTCTTTTCGGCGATGAGGGTGGCGTTGATGGAGGCGGTTGCTGATAAAATACGAACATTTGAACCGTCATACCCAATATGATACATTCTAAATTTATTATTAGATATTTGGATAATTGTTGGATCTCCTACACCTACGGACCCATACGTTCCCCCATAATTCAATTGTATGCTACTTTCCTTAATAAAATTAATTCCGTCAGATGAAAGGGCACTTAAAATTCTCCCATTGGATACGTCATTGCCACTATAGTATAATCTGAATTTCCCATCTTCTAATCGAATAACTTCTGGTTTAATCACAGATGTCGAATCATAAACCCCACCGGCATTTACTCTAATCCCCGGTTCTTTAATCCAATTAAACCCGTCGTTAGAAAATGCACTCAATATTCTATAATAAGGAGGTGTGTTAGATTTTTTTCCTTCATAATACATACGATATGATCCATTATCTAGTTGTATAACGCAAGGTGCCTGGGCTGCCCAATAGTCATAATCACCAGGTCCACCATAATCAATCCTACGACCTGTTTCTTTCATCCAATTGTAACAGTCATTAGAAAGAGCACTTTTAATGCATGTAGAATAAGCTGCCGCTCCACCATTATAAGCATCATAATACATTCTATAGGTTCCATTTGGAAGCTGGATTATATCTGGACCTAATACAGCATAACTTTCGTCGCCTGTACTATAATCTAATCTAATTCCACTTTCTTTGGAAAAGTTAAATCCATCATGTGAAAATGCACTTAAAATTCTGGCATGTGCACCTGGGTTCTGACCTGAATAATATAATCTATAAGAATTATTATTCAATTTAACTATTTCCGGGTGAAAAACATGCTGACTATCATAAGTCCCTCCTATGTTGATTCTAATCCCACTCTCTTTCTGCCAAATCATTGGCTTTGTCGGGTCCCGATCCCAGAACTTGACCTTCGCCGAGCCTGGGGTGGTGCCGATGTTCTCCACCGTGGCCGAGATTTCGACCTCCTCGCCGGGTGATGGGGTTGGATTGGAGAACGTGATTTGCCCTTTAATAGTATAATTATTTAACCATGTTCCCACCCAACCTGAAATATCATGGTAAGATGAAATTATGTCAAGTTTAGAATCATTATTTAAATCACCAATAGATAAACCTCTATAATTGCCTATATTTGTAGGAGTTATGGTATTTACCCAAATGTTATCATTATTCCCACACCAGATTTTTATACCTGAATTATTTTCCGAATTTGTACTAATAATATCTGTCATTCCGTCATTATTTATGTCCACTGCCGATACTCCCCAATAGGCACCTGTATTTGTTGGACCTATATCCGAACCCCAAGTGCCATCTCCTGTCCCTAGCCAAACACCCACGCCACCAGATTGTCTAGTCGCTATAATATCTAATTTCGAGTCAGAATTAAGATCTGTAGTAATAATTCTATTATAAGCACCCTTGTTTGAAGGAGAACTTCCAACTGACCAACCTCCGATACCATTGCTATGCCAAATTTTAATTCCTTCTTTTTCAACATAATTGGCAACAATTATATCTAATAGATTATCTCCATTCACATCTCTTAAAATTACATCATGATAATCTTTTGTATTGTCAATTACGGTCGGAGATTTCCATCCATTACCAGAGTTATTTAAGTAAACTTTCAATTGAAGACTTCCTGCAACTACAATATCATAATTACCATCTCTATCAATATCACCGATGTCTAAAAAGTAACAATATCCACTTGAAATAGGTGTATTTGTTGAGGTCCAACCTCCGGCTCCATTACCATACCACATTTTTATTCCATTCCCATCCGTTCCAGCTATCACATCCAAATTCCCATCTTTATTAATATCAAACAATTTAACTTCCCAGAAATCTCCACTATTTGTTGGCCCAGTCTCTGCTGACCAACCACCTTTCCCATTTCCTAACCATACATCTATTCCACCATTATTTTCTGCAGCTGCAGCGATGTCCAGATTGCCATCGTTATTTATATCACCATTATCAATTGTTTCAAATATTCCACTACTAGTTGGACCGATATTTGTTGACCAATTCATAACATTCTTTGTAACTGTTAAATCAAGATACAGATTTAAGCTATTGGAAGCGATGTTATTGCTTAGATTTGTATCTGATGGTGTGCAGTTCTCGATGGTGACCCAAACTGAATAATTACCGGGTACGGATGGGACTGTCCAGGGTGTGGTGACATTGACGGAGGTGCCGGGGGCGAGGTGGGTGATGGTTTTTTCAGCGATGAGGGTGGCGTTGATTTCAAAAGGAGAATATACTTCATTGGTGGAAAGAGGGGTCCCATTGCTACCGCCAATAGCAAATAATTTTCCATCTACCACCGTAGCCCCTAAATAGTGTCTTGGGGTTGACATTTTAGACACAGACGACCACGAATTTGTATTTACATCATATTTCTCAACGGTTGGATATTTTGGCAAATTAGAATAATGTCCACCTATCGCATATATTTCACCATTCATAGTTGCAGCAGCTAATGCACTACGAGCAGTAGGCATATCTGCTTTTGAGGTCCATGAATTCGTTGCCGGATTATATTCATGAACAGAAGAAACCCAGGTCCCTGTATATCCACCAATCGCATACAATTTACCGTTCAAAGATGCTGCCGCAAGATCCTTTTTCGCAATTGGTAGATTGGCTTTTGAACTCCAACTATCGGTAACTGGATCATATTCTTCTACTGTTGATAATTGGCTTCCAGGCCCCGTTCTACCTCCTATCGCATAAATCTTGCCGTTAACCTCAGCGGCAGCAAAACGATAACGAGGTGTTTTCATATTTGCTTTAGAACTCCAATTATTAGTAAGTGGATCATATTCAATAACAGGTAAATTGTAGGTATTTCCGTCATGACCGCCAACCACGTAGATTTTACCATTAACAACAGTAGCTGTTGGATAGACACGAGGTTGAGGCATATTAGTTTTTGTAGTCCATAAATCAGTTTTAGGATCGTATTCCTCAACTAATGAGAGATATGAACTTCCATTATCACCACCTATAGCATATATTTTATCATTTAAAGCAACACATGCTAAACCCTCACGAACTGTTGGCATCGAGGCTTTTTTTATCCACGCATTTGTTAGTGTCGGTTCCCTGTCCCAGAACTTGACCTTCGCCGAGCCTGGCGTGGTGCCGATGTTCTCCACCGTGGCCGAGATTTCGATCTCCTCGCCGGGTGACGGGTTCGGGTTGGAGAAGGTGATGTCATCAGATGTTATTGAAAGGTCTGGTAATGGAGAAATTAAAGAATTATAATTTTCCCAAATTTCATTTGCGCTCAAAGCTCGATTCCATATACAGACTTCGTCGATTGCGCCGTTGAAGAACCCCTCGTATCTAGGGTGACTACCTGAATTTGTAAGGCAACCAATCGTCAGAATATTAGAAATAGAAGGAGGTTTAGCAGATTCTGAACTACTATCCTTTTCTACACCATCTAAATACAATCTATATTGACTATCCGATGTTAATACAACAGCCGCATGATACCATTTATTATAAACCAGTGTATCTGGAGCTGATAATTCATGTTCAGCGTCACCACTATCTTCATACCATGCCCATAATTTTTTTCCATCTGGTTGAAGAAATAGAGAATACTGCATTTTGTCTGTATCAAATGATTCACCGTGAGCCACAATTGCCTGGTTTCCAGATTTTGAACCACTACATTTGAACCATGCAGAGACAGTATAGGTATCGTTAATATCCAAGCTATTGTCATCAGGCACTTCCACATAATCATCAACCCCATTAAAACTTAGTGCTTTCCCGGATATCCCCTCAACCCATTCCGGGCCATTCTGGTTGAATATCCATGTTTCACCATCGTAATTACCATCCCAGCCACCGAACAATACCACTTTATTATCATTAGGAATCCCTACCATTTGATGTAGATATCTTACAGATGGCTTTGTAATTGGATTTTTATTAACCCATAAATTATCGCTCAAATCGTACACCCATGTCTCATCGGTTCTTCCAACACCTCCAATATATCCTCCAAACATAATGACCTTGTCGTCATTAAAGATCGTTGCCATTGGACCGTTACCTCTTGCTGAAGGATGTATTATAGGATACTGATTCGTCCAGGTGTTGTCACTATAATCATAAACCCATGTTTTGTCATCATAATTATGAAATCCAAGATATCCTCCGAACAATACAATCTTATCATCGTTATAGATACTAGCCATAGGTGGCCCATACACGGGGGAGGGTTTGTTTATTGTAAATTTCTGTGTCCAGGTGTTGTTGCTAAGATCATATATCCAGGTATCGCCATATTTACTACCCGGGCCAACTTTCCCACCAAATAAAAGTATTTTATCTTCATTTGTAATCGAGGCCATTGAGTGATAAATTCTATCTGGAGGATGTGTTGCAGGGTTTAAATTTGTCCAAGTGTTATCACTTAGATCGTATACCCAAGTGTCATATAGATAATTACCACTGCTACTTGTGCTATCCCATCCACCAAAGATGACGACCTTATCATCACCGGAGATAGAAGCTATTGCGTGACCCATTCTAGCTGTCGGTTTATTTCCCAAGGGATTCATATTTGTCCAAGTGTTATCACTAAGATCATATACCCATGTGTCGGCCAGATAACCACCATCCCAACCGCCAAATAGGACAACTTTGTCGGTATTGTCTACAGATGCCATCGTATGATATTGACGGGCACTTGGGGCAGTTCCCGGGTTTTTCAGTGTCCATGAACTGGAGGGTTTCAATATGCCGTCATTATCTCCAATAAGATCATGAGCGATCTCACCGGAACCTTCATCGAAAGGCCAATGAGCTATTTGATCCGTATCAGGTGCGAATTCATCATATTTCGCTTTTATCTCATTTGCGCTTAATGTCTTATCATAGATACCGATCTCGTCAATGAGACCATCGAAATAATATGGCGCAGAATGGTGTGGAGAACGACCAATGTTTAATAGATTTGAGGAATCACCAGAAGCTTTAGATCCCATCGTTCCGGTTCCAGTATCTGGTAAACCATCAACATAGAATGTCACTTTTGAACCATCACCGGTTGCAGCAACATGATGCCAATTATTGTCTGTAATTATATCATTTGAACTAAGAGAACTGATTACAGGGTTTCCAGAGCTTCCTTTCGCAAGGAACATCCTCAATTGATTATCTGTAGATTCTGGACCATTTTGATATCCGAAGAAAAAACCTCGATAAGCTGAGCCTGTTGTAGAAGCTACTATTACAAAAACATCATTTGTAGTATAATCAGTAAATTTGATCCATGATTCTATAGTAAAGACACCTGTGTTTTGAATAAAACTGTAAGTCGATGTGCTTCCGATGCCTCCAACATAATCGTCGGTTCCGTCAAAACTGAGCGCTTTCCCCGAGATTCCATCAACCCAAGATGCGCCATGGATCGGGCCATCATGATCCCCGACTGAATCGTCGGCCATGGTTCCAGTACCCTCATCGAAAGCCCAATAAGAGATAAGCCCAGGTTCTGATTCTGCGCTCACATTCATCGGTATCCCAGCAAATACCACAACTAACATTAGAAAAACCATTCCATAAGCTAACATATTTTTCCTTAATCCGCCCATTTTCTCAACCTCCCGATTTAATTCTAAATTATGTGGAACCCATTTCCTGTTCACCTAGTTACTAATTAGGTTCCACTCAGGTTAAGAGGTTAATGAACGATTCATTATTTAATAATTTAGATAATTTATATTTCATATCCCACCCAACCGCCGGAGGCGGAAGTTCCAAGCTCCAAGTTCCAAATAACAAACAATATCCAATAACCAAGCTCCAAAACCCAAGAAAACCCCAAATCCCACCGTCCCAACCTCCCCGCTTCGCCCCCCACCCGCGTGTCGAGGGTGCAGCTCACCACCGCCAACATCGGCAGCTCCACCGCTTGTTGCGGAAGCTCCAAGAACCAAATATCCTCTTGGTTTTTGCGCACCCCAAACCCCACCCACCACCGCCACCTGCGGTGGAATCACCAAGAGACAATAACCAATAACCAAATAATATCCAACACCCAAATTCTAATGACCTAAACACGCTTTTTGTTTTGGCGTCAGCCAAAATCAGTCCCAAGAAAACCCCAAATCCCATAGAACACGGATCTAACGGATGCAGCGGATCATCACGGATAATAAAAAAAACCAATAACATAAAATCATATATCCGTGTATATCCGTATGATCCGTGTTCTATTCTTGTATCCTTGAATTACCACACCCAACTGCCGGAGGCGGAAGCACTAAAACCTAAGCACTAAAACCTAAACAAATTCCAAGCTACAAATAAATTCCAAACAAAATTTGCTAAGTGCTATTATACGCGCAGGTTCAATTGGAACCTCATAAAAATTATCTTAACTATTCTCCACTCGCCAGTATCCTTTTTTAATTGCATTTAAGATTCTAATTATATGTAATTCGAACATCATATCGTCATTTGGAAAATCAGATCTGACCTCTGATTTTATTCTTTCAAACTCTTCCAATGTGAGACCAGATCTCTTAAAAGCCGCTTCAATATCATACATCATTTTTATTTCACCTTCACAATTCTGGCGGTACTATAATATCAATTGATTTATATCCATTTAAACTATTCGCTAAATTAGCTTCCAACCGCGTTTTACGTTTAACAAGATGTTCGAAATTCCAGCTTAGTAATATGTCGATACCATTAACTGTTGCAACTGCAAGATGAAGAGCATCATCGCGATATTTTTCTGGAAAAATTCCCTTTTTTATGTATTGATCGGTCAGTGCTTCAACTTCGGTATCAATTTTTAAAGTATCAAAATCGTTTGTTAGTTCGATCAATTTATTCCTGAGCCCATCATCAGTTACTGCGTTCAATTCTTCAAATACAATATCATATTTTCTAAATCTTTCCATCCCAACCTCCCCGCTTTCCCCCTCCCGTGTCGAGGGGCTGCTCACAACCGCCAACATCGGAAGCTCCAATTCACATTCCACTTACTCCGAGCTTTGTATTTGACGTATCCCACCCTTAATCCATTTTTCGTTTTTTAATTAAAATAATTCGGTTATCTATATTCAACTCTGGATCAACATTAAACCAAATAAAATAACCTTTTGATTCCTTTTTTGGATCATTTTTTATTATTTCTATTAATTTATTTTCGTCTTCTTTTATTCTATTTTTATTCTCTGAACTATTTCTAAGATTATATTTAAATTCCAAAGCTCTTATTATATAATCTTCTTTATCTAATATACATAGATCTACTTTTTTTTGCCCCATATCTTCAGGACTTACTTCTGATTCAATTCTAAAATTTGAATTTTTTAATAGTGGATACAAATAATGATACATTAGGCTTTTAAGATCGGCTTCATTATTGATATCTTCTCTATCATCATTATAGATATTTTCTATACTACTTCTAATAAATAAGTCTAAATGTCCTGGAGTGTATTTTTTCATATCATTTTCCTCCTTGATTTTATTTCTTTTTATGGATAACTTTTATCATATCTTAATAATCCATTTATTGTCCATTGTTCTTCATCTTATCTTAAAAGATCATATAATTTGTCAATAAATTCCTTTCCATAGTCATTTAAAGCTCTATCATACATCAATTTTCCTGCGTCAGGTTTCTTTGGCATTTTCACCTCCTTCATTAATACCTGTATAATAATCTAGGTGTTTCATTTCATCCTTGATTATGAGTGATTATTTTAGTAATGATTTGTAATCTATATAATTTTTTTGAATTTTCATCCTCAAATCCCACCGTCCCCCCCCCGCTTCGCCCCCCACCCGTGTAGTGGGGGCAGCTCACCACCGCCAACGTCGGAAGCTTCACCGCTTGTTGCGGAAACGCCACCGCTGTTGCGGAAGCTCCAAGCTCCAAGCACCAAAACCCAAGAAAACCCCAGATTCCATAGAACACCGATCTAACGGATGCAGCGGATCATCACGGATAATATATTTATTGGGGTATTGTAAAATTCTTCATTTCTCAATTCTTATCTCCACTATCTCCCAATATTAACCACGAAGACACGAAACAACGAATGGACGACGAATGAACGAATCGACGAATAATAATAATAATAATTCAAGAATGATCATTCGTTTATTCGATAATTCGTATCATTCGTTGTTTAAAATATATAATTCGTACTTTCGTGGTTAAAAAGTCTCAAATCGATCCGTGTAAATCCGTATGATCCGTGTTCTATTCTTGGAGCCTTGAATTTTAACACATATGAAATTATATGTAAGGTAGTAGATAGTACATGGTAATGATCAATTCAGGTTTTCTTTAATATATTTTTTTTGTTCTTCAAATGTCATTTTTGAAAATTTCTCACTTAGATGATCCCTAATTTCTCTCATCATTTTCACTGCATCAAAATCTTTATTCTTCATATGAGATCACTTCTAAAGGACTTCTAATATCTATTATGGAATAACCCATTTTTAAATTTACCGCATTAAATCCACGGATTTTATCAATATTTACTATATGTTTGAAATTCCAACTCACGATCAGATCAACTTTATTGATTGTTGCAATTGCGATATGTTGAGCGTCAACTATTTTTGTTTTTGTCAATACACCTTCAGATATGTATATTTTTGTTAATTCCGTAGCATCTTTGGTTATTTCAACATATTCAATATTTCCTTTTGGTATCTTTTTCAGTATTGCTTTGACTTTATCTGGTGCATTTTTTAATTCAAGTTGGGTGATATCTGAAATAACTGCTTGAAACTCTCCTTTTATAAACCTATCGATTAATTTTTGTGAGGCCTCTTTGAATTCTTTATCCAAATAACCCCCAATTACTGAGGTATCAATATAAATTCTCAATTTTCGATTCATTAAAGTTCTTATATCTTTATTTCTTATAAATATATTCCTCAAATCCCATCTAACCGCCGGAGGCGGAAGCACCACCACCACCGCCACCTGCGGTGGAATAACCAAGAAACAATCACCAATAACCAAATAATATCCAACACCCAAATTCTAATGACCTAAACACGCTTTTTGTTTTGGCGTTAGCCAAAACCATACGAAAAAAAGAAGGGGTTTTATAGGCTATTGAGCGAAGCAAAGTGCCTGACTTTTACCCCAGGGCTTTTTGGGAGTCCAAGTAATAGATCCAAAAAGGGCTGAGGGGTAGATTTATCAGAACGGCGAAGGAGCAGGCTGACCAAGGATAATAATAT
>JAEHCK010000217.1 GCA_020696345.1 Thermoplasmata archaeon
ATTATTTACCACCGGCTCCGGTGATCCGTGAACGCCCTGGAATTTTTCCCTGATACGCTTCGGCCATGTTGGCACTGCGAACATTGATGAAAACCATGACCTGTGAGCAATGAATATCGGGTTGCCGTTCTGAGCAAATACAGTATAAACACCTGTTCGCCAGGTGCCCTTCCTGTTCATTTTCCTTTTAATATTGACCCGGGGGCCCAGATATTTTTCATATGGTTTGCGAAAACCAATGGTTTCCTGCGGCGCCACTTGAATCTTGTAATACAGGCCACGTTTTTCCCAGTCATAGGCACTATTCAAAATATGCGTTAATGATTTTAAGATTCCCTGTCTCATTTCGGCTCCTTTTTTGGGAAAGTTTTTTCCCAGCCAACCGGGCAAAGTCCCGATATCTGATATTCTTTTGCGTCCAGTTCCAAAAGGTTTTCAATAACTACCGGTTTATGACAGCATACGCAAATCTTTTCTTCATGTGCTTCTGTCAATGTGATTCCGTAAATCTGTTTACATATTTCGTCTTTAAAATGTTTCATGTTACTCCTTGAGAAAATAAAAGGATTCAGATGTCAACCATTATTTTAATAATTTACTTTTACTTTCAGACCGATTTCAATTGCGTGATCCCTGGCATATTTTCTATTTTCCGGGCTGTTCTTTACGCCTCGGACTCTCATTGCCCTAACCAGGCCGCCCATAGTGATAGAATTGTGAACAGTTAATCGTGCGATACCTTCCACAGCGACTTCAATCAATTCTTTAATGTCATCGTCAGTGTCTACAATATTCGGCGCATGAATTTTAACCTTCATTTTTGTCACCTTTGCTTTTTTGGGTTTAACTAACGTTGCTTTAAATATTTTTTTTGCCGGGATTCCCGGCGGAGTCCATTCGCTGGTCATATGAGTTGTGTCTTTTCCTTTGATAAATTCGCTCTGTAAAGTTTTTCTCCAGAACAGAATGATTTTGGTCTGTGCGGTTTTAAAAGCCCGACCGTGTGAAATGCGATTGCGGCCATATCGTCTTTGATTTGATATCGCAGCCGATTGTCTTTCTAAATGGGCCAATTCGTGAAGTACAACACCAACATTTGCGCCTGAATTGAATACCGTTATAACACCGGTTGTATTCGATACTTTTGCCTGTAATCTTTTATTAGAGTGCTGTTTGATTTTGAAAACAGGTTTTTTGACTAAATCAAATTCTTTATCGATAGCAGCAGCCAGGTCTCTAATTTCATTTACTGATTCAAAACGCAACTGATATTCCGGGCCAGCAATTCTGCAATCTCCTACGCCTCGGTTCATAAAGTTGAATTTTTCGATCATTTGAAATTTCCTTGTTTGGGTATGTTTGGATGTTTTCTCACTCTCTAATACCATTATATCAAAGGTGGAACCTGTGTCAACCATTATTTTCATAATTTATAATTTATTTACAACTGTGTTTTCTTGTGTTATTATGAATACAATCAAAGCAGAAATGTTTTGATCCATGTTTTCACCTCCTTTCACGCCCGGTTGAATTTCACCGGGCGTTTACTTTTTGGTCTTTCTGTGATATAATACATTATGACTAAATATTCTCCAAACCCAAATATAAAATTCCGTAATCATTGGAAACGATATCTACGGAACGTTTTATTAATATTATTATTGAACGTTTTATTATTTTTATTTTTCAAACTGGTTGACATATAATCTGGATTTGATATTATTAAACCATGACTTACAAAGACATATTAACACATAAAGAGGCGCTTGAGGCATTGCACTTTGCCTTAAATTATCCGGAAGATGTGATACTAAATAAATACAATATATATGAGGATATATACATTGTGGACGTTTTAGACAGTGGTTGGTATAGTAATATCAAGATGAATGGCAAATATGTTAGGAATTGTCATAAGTGGCAGGGACAAAAAAGTTGGGTACGAAAAGCAGATCAAGATGATTATGATAAATTATTTAATAAGGAGAATTGAATGGAAGAAAATGATGATAAAAGACAAGATATTATCAGTAATGACGATAAAAGAGATATAACTGTCAAGGTTTATAAGGGTTACACAGCAGATGGTCTTGAACGGGCTTTGAAAGTTTTTAAGAAAAAAATCCAGGCCGCTGGGTTATTCAAAGAGCTTAAAGACCGCCGTTATGCTGAAAAACCAGGTGACAAAAAGCGCCGGAAACAACGGGAAAATGCTCGGAGGCGGAGAAAAACAAAACTTTATCAAGGAAAATCATGAAACTAAAATTTTTTTTATTTATATTGATGATTGTTAGTGGATGCACATCAATTCCACTTGTTCATACAGATGATCATTTGGATAAAAATGATTTCACTTTTGGTCAACATTCTGTGATTATCGATAAACGTTATGAATATATGAATGAGCTGTGTATGTCAGATGAAAAATCTAAAATGACATATTACAGCTTTTCTCGCTGGCGCGGTTCAGGTGTTAAAATATTATATAAAGAAATGAAAACCGTCAATGTTTATTGGAAAAATATTGATTGGACACAATTTTATGAAAACGTGTTGTATTATCAGAAGCCGGAATTTGCTCTGGAAGGTGATATTTATACTTGGCGAATGATCAGGTCAAAATTTTATGATGGTCAAATAGTGATCAGCACATTTCATTTCGTTGGTAATCAAAAATGGCTTATCATTGAATATTTTTATGAAACCGATGAAAAATTTGATCTGGCAAATGTTAATAATATAATGCGAATGGCCGATTCTATGATTCATATTAGACATAATAAAATCCCGAAACAAATAACAGTGATTGAACGTGGTATGGAACGTTTAAATTCAATATTTTTTAAATAGGACTGAATGAGACTATATTACATTTTAATTGAAAATATCATACCAAATATCCTACCTTGTCTTGGATTAATATTTTTTGACCTACCCATATATCTATATAATGTTTATATTATACCGGTTTATTATAAAATAAAAAAATAAATATAACTGATTAAAAGGAGAAATGGATTTAATTATCATAATTAAATTTTAATTAGGAGAAATATGGAAACATATAAAAAGTATCTACCAAAAGATAAAAAAATTAATGAGGGTACAATGGCAAAAGACGCTTTAAAGGTAATTGACATTATTGAAGAAATGATGATGGATTTGGAGATTGCAAAAGATGATTCAGCCAGTTCAGCATTAGATAGACCATTCAATATGTTAGATAAAAGTTATACCAAGTTCAAAGAAATGCTGATTAAATATAGTAAAATGTCTTCAAACTTTTTGGACAACTAAAACCACTGGAAAACACTGGTTTTTGTTCACATACACACATAATCAAAAACATGTTGGAGAACTTTTGGTATCATATTTTCTAAATAAATTCAATAATTTACAATAATCAAATCTTTAATAATTATAATACGTTGATACCCTGCTAAAAATGGTCAGCAAATTTAATTACTGACCATTTAAAATAAACTCTACTAATTGTTTTTAATTTTATCGGTTAATCATAGTAACTCTCCTTCGTATAGGTAAAAGTAATCTTCGGCATCCAGTTCTTCTTCATCACCGTCTAATCCTGTAATTCATAATATCTATTGATTGCTTCTTTGCATTCCTTATCGGTTATAAGCTCATGCATATAAGCTTCATATGCATTGAACTGAGTTCCATCTGGTAAAAGTCCTTGGGTGGATCTAATTATTCCCATGTGTGCCATCTTCATTATTTCTTTTAATTTCATTTTTCAATTCTCCCTTATGCCATTAAAATTGTTAACGCCGATTAAGCAGCAGTTTATTTCAGATAAGCAGCACCCATGGCGTTTACGCCTCTTTTAAGTGATTCATAATCATAAATGTTGGCTCGAGCATGTTTTGCTGGGGCCTTCCAACTGGCGGCCTTGTAAACATCACCGGTTGTCAGTTTAACAAACGAATGAACCGAGGTTGACCCAGCCGGTATCGATACTTTAATTATCTTGGCGTATTTCCGGCCGTATTTCACGGTTATTTTGCAACTTTGTGTTTCAAATTGTTCATAATATTCATCGGCCATTTTCTGAACAAAATGAATAAAGTTGTCAATTTCATTCCGCATTCTAATTGCATCCACATCAACAAATAATTCGTTGGTTTCTGATTCGTGCATTTTATTTCCTTTATTTTTGGGGGTTTCTTATTAACCATTATTTTCTATCTCTAATGATTAGAGTTGTTGAAACGATTGCCATTATTATGAAAACTGGGACTATAATGAAAATCATGATTTCCTCTTTTTTTGGGGTTAACTCACTCTTTAATTACTATTATATCAAACATGGAACCTGTGTCAACCATTATTTTTATTTATTTACAATTTTATTTTAAAATGTTATAATAAATAATGTTAAATAAAAGACATAATTGGATCCGGGCGCCTCTCCTTGTCAGCAACACGAAATTATATAAACATTTCCAATGTCAAGATTGTAACTTGGAAAA
>JAEHCK010000031.1 GCA_020696345.1 Thermoplasmata archaeon
GTAAAAATTCTATTTTTTATTATATTCCCTATAAAAGAATTTTTAGCTCTAGATGATTTTTTAAAGGAAATCATTTTGCTCTGGAAAAACCTACGGCTTTTCCACAGTTGGTTATTGAAAATTATTTGGTTATTGGTGCTAGGCTAATTTGCCACGGCAAATTAACTCGGGGTAAAAATTCTATCTTTTATTATATACCAATTAAAAGAATTTTTAACTCTAGATGATTTTCGAAGGAAATCATTTTGCTCTTGAAAACTCTTCGACTTTTCAACAGCTTGGTTATTGGTTATTTAACCAAGCAAAATAATATTGCCAATTAAGCGCTAGACAAATCAAACTCCGGCATATCGAACCAATATCCAAGCATGGTAACGCTATCTATCTCCGCTTGGACGATGACCTTGTGCCCCTCCTCGATCTCCACAAAACGGAGGAATAGTTCCTGGCCATGTTCGGGCAGCTCTTGAACCATTCTTTTGTAGAACTCACTGGTTTCTTCTTCTACTTTTAGAGCTTTCTTCAAGATCTGAAGCTCGATTTCACTGAACTTTTTATCGCTGGGTGTTGTCTCCAACTTTTTTTTCAGTGTGGTTACCTTATCTTCGATCATCCTTTTTGACGGGATCACGCTCTCAAGGATCTCCACGGTAATTTCACCCGTACTCTCCCATTCTTCTAACCTGTTTTGAAGATAATCCAGGTGCCCTTGCTCCTCATTTACCAGCACCTGTAACACACGTTTACCAACTGGATCTTTAGCTTGGTCCATCGATTCAAAATAGACATCACGCACTTTTGTTTCGTATTCAATGGCGGTCTTAATCGCCTCGTCTAGGTTCATGGTTTCAACCTCGGTCATTTCTCTTATATCTTTACGAATTTCTCCCTTGGCGCCCCGCATCTCGGGCATCTATCGGGTGGCTGCTCGCCTTCATATACATATCCGCATACTAAACATCGCCATTTTGTCATTTTATCACCATCTATACCCATATTATCAATTCTACTATTTTATTATTTCAACCAATATGGATTTGCAATATCGCTGAAAGCCGATAATGCCGCGGTTGCACCTTCAGAAACCGCAGTTACGATCTGGCGTACACCACCAGTAACATCACCGGCCGCGTAAATTCGCGGTATATTTGTGCGGCATCCACGGTCCACGTTTATGAACCTACCATCACCCAAAGTTATACCGATCTCGCCAGCCAGTTTGGAATTTGGATCCTCACCTATCGCAATAAAGACGCCTTCGGTCTTTAGATGTTTTATTTTCTTGGTCTTAACATCACGCACACGAACGCCAGTAATTAACTTATCCTTACCGAATATCTCTTCAACGACCGTGTTCCATATAACCGGGATCTTTTCACGCTCTATCGAATCCTGCAGATATTTCTGAGCTCTGAGCTTGTCACGCCTATGAATAATGGTAACATCCGCCCCAAGATTATTGAGGTACAATGCATCTGTCATTGCTGAATTGCCGCCGCCAACCAAAACCACATTTTTCCCCTTGAAAAAATAACCGTCACAGGTTGCGCAGTAGCTAACACCGCGGCCGCTGTATTTCTCCTCACCAGGCACATTCAGTTTTTTATATCCCGCACCAGTGGCGATGATCAATGCCAAACCACGGTATGTTCTGCGGTTGGTATATGCTTCGATCTTCTTACCGACCTTTATCTCGATCACATCCTCATCCTCATGGATCTGCACATAATTCCTGGCCTGGGTAGCAATTAGGTCCATTAATTTTTTTCCGGCGATATTTGTAAACCCCGGATAATTTTCCACAACCGGTGTAAGTGCAACAAGCCCGCCGATGATACTCTTTTCCAAAACAATAGACTTTAGCCCGCTTCGTTGGGCGTATATTCCTGCCGTTAAACCCGCAGGACCGCCACCTAAAATTATCAGATCAACTTCTGCTACCTTATCATCAGGTATTTGGTCTTCAACTCTTCTTCGCACATCCCGATCAGGTTCTTCAAACCCCTCTATATCTAGATCCTCGGCTGGTTGTGTGGGTTCAAGTTCCAAGTGTTCCATGGTGACCAATTCACGTATAAATATTTCTTCAGGTTGTAATCCACGGCTCAGGGTTGTGTGGTTAACAACAGTATGTGGAACTCCACCAACATCATACACCTTTGCCAGATCCATATTCTCCGTTGATTCCACACACTCGGCCCTGATCAGATCGGGCCGCTCCACGGCCGCTCGAAATGCGTTAATTACCTGGCCGGGACAATAAGGGCAATCAGGCGAGACAAATACCATAACATCTCTCTTTTCATCTAAGGCGGCAAGAGCCTTTTTGGATCTTTTCGAAAGCCCACTCTCGGAGCTCGATACCATTAGAATAGTTTCTATGAACGAACGCCCCTCCTCACCGATAGGTGCCCCTGTGAACCTGATGTTATATTTTTCAGGTTCGAAAAGTATGGTGGGTGAATATTCAACATCATATCTTTTCGAACTCTCATCACCGATGGAATGGACTTTTGTTCTTATCTTATTGGAAAGTCTACTTAGGTCAAGACAGAATTGTACGCTCACAGTATTATACGGGTCGTTCTCTCCTTTCCTGGTAAACACATCCAACTGGACCTGGTCTTTCAAGTCTTTAAAGCGTTCTTTCAATGCATTTCTGCTATCGAGTGAGATGAACCAGGCATTCTTTTCCGATCTCTTCTTGGCCCTTGTGCTTTTTTTTGCAATTTTTTTGCCACTATTTTTTTTCGGTTTATCAAGTACCATATTGATTACTCAGTGTGTTTGTTTTAGTATTTGAATAATTAATTGTCAGTGAGTATCTCTTCATCATACTTTTCTTCAAGCATTCGTAAGTGTTCGACCTCCCATTTGTACAGGCTGTCGAAAATATTTTTCAGGTTCTTATTGGTAATAATTGTTCTTAAATAGCCGAACAGTTCACACGCCGACTCTTCACGCTTCATAGCCACGATCAATGCGTCCTGGTAACCCATGCTGGGTTTGACATTTTGAGGTGCCAGGTATTTACTCAAACCATAATCTTTTGATTTCTCCGGTCCATTGGTCAATGATTCGATCTTCTTGGCACCGCCTTCAAGCTTCTTCAATTCGGTGATAAGAAGGCTCTTGTGTTTTACCTCTTCTTTTGCCAGATCATTAAATAAAACTTTTAACGGTTTGAACAGGACTGTCTTCTCTGCATTTTTATAGAATGCATAGGAATCGCTTTCCTTATTTATTGCGATGGTCAGGGCATTAATATTTTCTTTCTCACTCTTATCAACTTTTGCCATTATATCTCCTCCTATTTTACCTAAAATTTGCCTATGATTTAAATTTAACGCTTTTCGATTAGTGTAATATTGAAAATAGAATATCGATACAACCATATTTATCATTATCGATTTGATCTTAGTAATTATTTTCAGTTAGTTTAATATATCATAATTAGAATTCTCTCTGTTGATAAAAATCATACAAATATATCCTATTCTGGAGGATTTAATTTGGATAAAAAGACCATGATAAGGCAAATGGAGATTTCAGACGAATTTTTCCTGTCAACACAAGATGAAAAAGGTCATGAGGTAACACGCAAGTTGCAGAAACTTGGCGATGGTGGAGTTGTCTTCGTCACTGTTGGAGATGACAGGGTCATCGGTTTCATAACAAAAGATGAGATCATGAGTTCCGTGGTACAAATGAACAATCCATCGGAAATGATCGCAAAAAATATCATGAATCTTGACTTTGTAGAAGTTTCAGGGGATGAGACCTTAGGGGACTTTCTACCCAAGATCTCCAAAGGATATCCAAATGCGGTTGTGGTGATCGATCCTGATCGCAGGTGCCTGGGTTATTTTTCCAGGAAGGATCTTAATGAAGCGATGGCTGGGTTGGGATATTATGACAAATCACGTAAGCCGGAAACATCGAGTGATTGGCTCACTCGAGGCATCGCCATGTCTAATCAGGGTCAAGTCGACGATGCGATGAAGTGTTACGAGAAATCGGTTGCGTTGCATGCCAATGAAGAACGCGCATGGTCTAATTTAGCCAAAAACTTAGAGGATTCAAACAAGGATAAAGATGCGATCAAGTGTTATAGTAAAGTGGTTACAATTAATTCTGAAAATAAGACTGCATTAATAAAGCGCGGTAACCTTTATGCAAAACAGGCTTCTGAGAATCTAGCTATTCGAAGTTACAATCTAGTGTTATCTATGGACCCTAATAATGTGGATGCATTGATCAACCTGGGTCTTGAACATTCCAAAAAGGGGAACCTATTAAAATCAATAGAATTTTACAATAAAGCCGAGGCTATTGACGGTGAGACCTCTTCATTATGGAACAAAAAAGGTAATGCATATAATAGAGCCAAATATCATGAAGACGCGCTGAAATGTTACAACCGTGCAATTGAAATGGACAAAGAATACGAAGAGGCATTGTTCAATAAATCTACAATACTGGTTAAGCTTAAAAAAGAAGAAGAATCTATAGAATGTTTACAAGAGATATTAAAGATAAATCCCAATAACACAAGTGCCTGTGAAGCTCTTGCCAACCTAAAGAAACCGGGTCGCTCAACTTAATATAACTCTTTGAGGAGAGAATAAAATGGCCCTAGTTGACCTAAAAATGACAGGTGATATCTCAGTGATCACCCTGACCGGCGGTGTGACCAACCCCATCAATACTCAGACATGCACCGAATTTCTTAGCAAATTAGATATTATTTGTAATTCGGAAAATAATATAAAAGGCTTGAAACTAACGAGTGCAAGCACCAAATTCTTTTCCATCGGTTTTGATCTACCGCGATTACTGGAGTGTGACGAGGACGGTATAGGCGAGTTTTATGAAGTATTTAATGATGTATGTATAAAACTTTATTCTTTGCCTTTCCACAGTGTATGCGCGATCACCGGCCATTATGTAGCCGGTGGAAGTATTATCGCTGCAAGCACAGATCATCGATTTTTAGCAGAAGGCAAAGCAAAGGCCGGGATCACCGCGGTAAAACTTGGCATTCATGTTCCACTTCCAGCGCAACTTATTATCAGAGCACGATTGAGATGTGAATTTGCAGATGAAATGCTGCGCACGGGCGATTTTTATGATGTACCCTGGGCACAGGATGCGGGATTCATAGATGACATAAGACCGCAGGAGGATCTGCAAGAGTACTCAGATAACTTTTTAACTGAAATTATTTCGAAACCTGATGAGAAATTTGTTCAAGCCAAGATGACACAGGAAAAACTCCTTAAAAAAGAATATCTTGAGAATAAAACCAAAGACAAAAAAGGATTCATTACCTCATGGTTTCAGCCGGAAGTACAAGCCGCCATGAAGGAAGCAACGAAAAAGTTTTAAAATTTTAACTTTTCCTGACAGGGAGATGTGGGTATTGAAAACCGAAAAAAGGCCAAAGTACGATAACATATTCGAATATTTGGACGAGCATTATGTTTTCAAAGCGCCCGAGACCGAGCTTACCACTTTTTATAAAAAAGATATTGCCGAGAACCAATACAAAAACCTGACTGGCCCCGTGAAACCTGACAGGAGAGCCTTTAAGTGCCCTGATGACGCGGCTGCTCTGGTAATTGAGTTTGCAAAGGCTGCTGGTGCGGATCTTGTAGGGTTTAGTGCGGTTTTAAAGCATTTTGTATTTGAAGGCATAGAAATTCAAAATAATTATGCTGTAGTATTGGGTTTTGAGATGGACTATGATCTAATTGCCACTGCACCGGAGCTGCCGTCTGGTATTGAGGTATTGCGCGCGTACTGGCGTCTGGGGTCGATCACTGTCAAGGTTGCCGAGTTCATCCGGGATCTGGGGTATTCGGCCCGGGCACACCATCCACGCGGTTTCAGTGGTACGCCGCCCACCATTCTTCACAGTGTGTCTGCACTTGAAGCCGGTCTTGGTGAGTTTGGCCGTCACGGGCTGCTTATCACACCCGAGTTCGGCCCGCGAGTACGCCTGGCCACGATAACCACCGACCTGGAACTGCCGGCCGGGGAACGTAAAAGCTTTGGTGTGGAAGAGTATTGTAGAACTTGTTCGATCTGCCGCGACGCATGTGAGGGTGATGCAATACCGGACGAAAAAGCGGAAGTGCGCGGATTTCTGAAATATACCATCGACCCGTACAAGTGCCTGCCGTATTTTGCAAAATACGATGGGTGCAACTTGTGTGTAGCTAGGTGTCCGTTCAATAAAAGAGCCGTTGAGTTGAGCAAGTTTATTGATAAGCTGAAATAAAACAGTCAAGGGTCGAGAGTCTTTAGGGTCGAGAGTCTTTAGAGTCGAGAGTCTGAGACCGGAAACGCCCCCCTTAACCACCAAACGAAAACGCATTTGCGCATTTTACAATTCTTACATTATTATACAATCCAGTCTCCAGTCGTTAACTGTACGATCTCAATTTGATATTTATGATCCTTCTCGGGTGAGCAAGACTATATCAATTGTATAATCAAATTGATTGCCACTATCTTCGGTCTGAGCTAAACCTGGCAACCCTGATATCTTCTCCTGGTCGCCTGCTTCAACCATGGTTATTTCGACAAATACAATATAATCCTCTTCATCCATGGCTAATGCATCAGAGATGTCCTCGATCTCAAAAGTGATTTCGGCTGACACACTCCCGGAACTGCCATGTGCATTCGGTGCATCACTGATCGGTGTAGAATTACCTAATCCGGATATCATTACAGAAAAAGTATCTGGTTGGTTTTCATATCTGAAATCTATATCAGCATCGTCTGTCCAAGTGACCGTTACTGAAACTTCTTTAATATATTTATCTAGCTCAGAGGAAATCATAATGATTTCTGATAGACCCTCTTCAAGATAACCTGAACCACTCAGAGCCTCCGTAGATTCAACCAGATCTTCCAGGTCAACAGTGCCACCACCCGCACCTGCGTCTTGCGCACCGCTGCCAACGGGCCAGGGTTTGCCAATGCCAGCCGCAACTGCCATTATCATACCACTAACAATTACTATAAAGACTACAAAAACCGTGGTGGTTGCCTTGATGGATCTTTTTCCAAAATCATGGTCGTGGATATAGCTTTGAATTGATAGGAATAGACCGCCAAAGGCCGGCTCGCCTTTCCTATGCGGCTGCCAGTAATATTTATGTATCAAATAAAAAATAATGATCATTATGACGTTTGCACAAAGCGAAGTTGCAATCCCCACGAACATGGCTGTGGTATCGTCCATACCACCACTTGACGCACTGCTGAAATAGAACACCGATAACTGCCAGTTACCCATGCCGTGCATGATTATGACCGCAAAGATGCTTCTTGACCACATGTAGAGTGCTCCAAGAACGAACCCAGCCGTGATCCAGCTGAAAAGTGCGTCTATGAACTGTGTTGGTGTTAATTGATAGACAAAGATCGCAATCGGGATGTGGCTGCACCCGAACAGCACCGATGAGAATGTCAATGCCTGCCAGTTTGCCATCACCCTGGCAGCCTGGTCGTGGGCAAAACTACGAAATTCAAGCTCTTCAACAGGGCCGACTATGAAATACATGACAAAGGTCATTAAAATGAACAGGTCTGCAGATTCCAACAAATTCCAGAAAGTGAGTGTTCCCGGTACTGTGCCGCCGGCCAAACCTGCAAAACCATCATAGAAAAATTCCTCCAACAGGCGCCAGATCATGGCACCCACAAAACCTACTATTATTCCGCTAAGAAGAAGTTTGGTAGTGAACACGAACGGATGGCCGCGCTCTTTTCTGATAAATTTCCAGAATAGCAATATTGGGAGAAGGTGAATGGTTGGTGCGGCAATTATATGAAATAAGTAGAACTGGTGAGTACCAAATGATTCAAAAAGTTCGGCAGTGGAATATCTGTAAATTGCCCAAATGCCGATCTCAAGTATGATTATTCCCATGACCATCAGTGCATATTTCCATTTCTCGGGCAGTGTTTGCTCGCCTTTTGCCGGGACACCGTACCATTTGTCGTCGGTCTCGTGTTCAGTTCCGACTTCGGTTGAGTTTGATCGGGAAGTCTCATCAGATTCCAATACTACAGCCTCCTGTGCCGTTAACTATCGTCGTAGAATAAATATTCATCGGGTATAAGCTCATGTATAAATAATTTTTAGAGTAGATATTAAGAATTAATTAAGAACTTTAGCTGGATTTAAGTTGAGAGAGAGTCAGGGGTTGGAAATAGTTGCTAGATGCTAGATGCTAGTTACTAGTTGCCAGTTGCCAGTTGCCAGTTGCCAGTTGCCAGTTGCCAGTTGCCAGTTGCCAGTTGCCAGTTGCCAGTTGCCAGTTGCTAGTTGCTAGTTGCTAGTTGCCAGTTGCCAGTTGCCAGTTGCCGGTTTTCAATGTTTTTGATTTAAACTCTTGACTCCATGGACTCTTGACTCTTGACTCTCGACTCTTTAAAACATTACCCAACCTAAAATATTTATGAGGCCAACTATATTCCATTGTCCATGAATTTCCTGACATGCATTGAGTGTAATAATACATATCCGCTATCCGATCCAATCTGGCGTTGTTCGTGCGGCGGGCTGCTGGATATCGAGTTCGAGGCAGCTTTTCCCATTAAAAAAATTGCAGAACGTAAACCTACTATGTGGCGCTACCGCGAGGCCATACCGATCGTAGAGGATAAAAATATAATCACATTCGACGAGGGATTTACACCATTAATACCTGTTGCTTTCAACGAGAGATCGGTTCTGGTCAAGCAGGACCACGTATTTGCCTCCGGTTCATACAAGGACCGCGGCGCTACTGTGTTGATCAGCAAGATAAAAGAATTGGGCATTTCACATGTAATTGAGGATTCATCGGGTAATGCCGGTTGTGCAATTGCAATGTATTGTGCCAAGGCGAATATCACATGCGATATCTATGTGCCGGCGAAAACATCACCGGGTAAATTGGCCCAGATCGAGCATTATGGTGCAAATGTGGATCGGATCATGGGGTCACGAGAAGATTGTGCAAAAGCTGCACTTTCGGCGGCAGCGGGCCATTATTATGCCAGCCATTCTTGGAACCCGTTCTTTTTCCACGGAACCAAGACATTTGCATTTGAGATCTGCGAACAGTTGAACTGGGAAGCACCTGACACCGTGATCTTACCGGTGGGAAATGGTACATTGTTGTTGGGCGCCTATATTGGTTTTTCCGAACTGGTATTGGCCGGGGTTATCGAAAAGATCCCAAAGCTCATTGGTGTTCAATCAACAAATTGCGCACCATTGTACAAAACGATCAAGAGCGACCTACCAGAGGTTTCGAGGATCGATCCGAAACCTACCATTGCCGAAGGCATCGCAATCGCTGAACCTGTTAGAGGTAAACAAATAATCAAAGCGGTGAAAGAAAGTGGCGGGGACATTCTGGTTGTCAACGATTCAGAGATCCAGAACTCCCTATTGTCCATGGAGAAAAATGGATTCTACATCGAACCAACCTCGGCGGCAACTACTGCTGGTGTAAACAAATATTTAGAAAATAGAAATAGGAATGATGATGATGATGATGAGCTTATCGTTTCGGTGTTTACCGGTTCGGGATTGAAATATAAAAAAATGTTTCGCAAAAAGAATAATGATTGACACATTTTTTTAAAGTCAAATTTGAAAAGTTAAATTTTAAAAGTTCCAATTACTTTTAACTTTTAGCTGGGTAAGAATTCTTATCTCAATGTTATTTATTATAAGAATTCTTAGCTCAAGAATAATTTGTGCCAACAAATTGTTCGAGTTTAACTTTTCCTTTGGGTTTCCAACAGTCATCATAAAAAATATAAGTATTGGTATTATTCGGATTGTGAAGATAATGAAGTAGGAACTAATAATAATTGACAGAAGGAATCTAATTGGTAGTAAAAAATTTTGAAGAACTTACAACAACTGAACCTAGACGCTTAGCATTATCGATAATCGATGCTGGAATTTTGGCTGTAATACCGCAAACAGTTTTTCCCCCAAAGATCGAATATAAGATCTCCTCCAAGAGGTTAAGAATCTGCGGCGACCGTTATAATTTTTCACAAGGCCGGGTTTTCGTGGTTGGCGGTGGTAAAGCTGCCGGCCGTATGGCAGAGATCATTGAGAGTTTGATCCCGCCGCACGAGATCACGGCGGGTGTTGTGACTTGTAATTCAAGTGATTATCGCCCGAATAAGATCCGGGTATATCCTGCGGGTCACCCACTACCCGATAAAAATGGAGTCCTCGGTGTACATGAAATGCTGGCCCTGAAAACCGAATATTCTATAAATGCAAATGACCTGGTGATCTGTCTACTCTCGGGCGGCGGGTCAGCCCAGATGCCATACCCGGTGGATGACATTACCCTGGAAGATAAACAAACCACCACCAAGGTATTACAGCGTAGTGGTGCGGAGATACAAGAAATAAACATAGTCAGGAAACACTTGTCAAAGGTCAAAGGTGGCCAAATGGGCAAGTATTTCGCACCGGCAACTGTGGTATCGATCATAATTTCCGATGTACTGGGCAATGACATTGGCTCCATCGGTTCGGGCCCCACAAGCCCGGATAGATCCACATTCGAGGATGCATACGCAGTATTGGAGAAATACGATCTAACATCAAAGGTGCCTGAAAGTGTTAAGGATTATATCAAGAATAACCGCGGAAACAATGATCTGGAAACGCCAAAAACTTTGGATAACTGCCATAATTATATTATTGCAGATATACAAACAGCTTTGGATGGCATGGTATCAAAGGCAAACACCCTAGGCCTGAAACCACTTATCATTACATCTGCACAAAAGGGCGAGCCCCAAGAGGCTGCAGAGTTGAGAGCAAAGGAGATATTATCGGGTAAATATGCCGGATATGATGTATTGATCGTTGGTGGTGAAACCACACCCAGGCTGCCGCCGGATGTGGGTATGGGCGGAAGGAACCAGCATTTTGTAGCCACATCCATGTTGGCCATGGCAGGGTATCACAAGCCCTGGGCGCTTGCAAGTATCGAGACCGACGGTTCGGATTATCTGCCTGGCGTTGCAGGTGCGATCATCGACAATGGATCATTTGCAATTGCATTCGATAAGGGGCTCGACGTACGATCATTTATCAACAGTTATGATTCATATAACCTGTTGAAAAGTATGGGTGATACGCTGGTGCAAACCGGTGATACCGCCACAAATGTTGGTGATATAATTGTGTATATTTTACGTTGATATTTCTTAAATAATATATAAAATTGTGTAACATGGTTATTTAAGAAAGTAATACCATCCCCAGGTAATGAATATGGAATTAGAACATGAATCGACTGATTATTGGAAAGAGATCGGTGTTTGGATAGTAATATACATCATTATTCTAACTGTCTTGTCAATTTTCGTGTTACCGTATTTTTTCCCGTTCGGGATGATCGCGTGGTTTCTTGTTTTTATTTTTGGTACTTACATGTTGATAATGTGGCATTATGAGAATACCGCGTTCGTCTGTCCGAATTGTAATTATTTGTTTACCACAACATTGGCTAAACATACCTTCAGTCCGAATAAATTTACAGAAAAATACCTCAAATGCCCGAATTGTGACAAGCGCGTGTGGTGTAAAGGAGTATTGAAGAAGCCGGTGGAACATCTTATAGGAACAACATTACCGCAGAATAAAATGAAGAAAAAATAATATAAGGAGCGATCAAATGACTAAACCGAAGGTTCTGGTGACCCGCGAGATCCCCGAGGAGGGGTTGGAGATCATCAATGAAAAGTGTACGGCCGAGGTCTGGCACGGTGAGTTACCTCTGAGCCGAAAGGAGTTATTAAAAAAAGTTTCTGGCATAGACGGGCTTTTATGCATGTTGAGCGAGACGATCGATGAAGAATTAATGAATACCGCCGGGCCGCAATTGAAGGTTGTTAGTAACTATGCCGTGGGTTATGATAATATCAATATTCCTGCCGCCACTGCACGTGGTATCGTCGTCTGCAATACGCCTGGGGTTCTAACCGAGACCACTGCCGATCTCGCGTTTTCGTTATTGATGTCCGCAGCACGTCGTGTAGTTGAAAGTGCGGATCATGTCCGGGCCGGAAAATGGAAGACCTGGGAGCCGAAACTGTTGTTGGGTATGGATATACACCAGGCAACGCTGGGCATCATCGGTCTTGGCCGCATCGGTCGAGCGGTTGCGCGACGTGGACGCGGGTTCAACATGAAGGTTCTTTATTACGATCAAGATGTCAAGTACGAAAAGGCCGAGGAGGTGGGTGCGCTGGCCTGTGAGACGATGGATGAGTTGTTGAAAGTCTCGGACTTTGTCAGTCTTCATGTACCGCTCTCTGACGAAACACTGCACTTGATCGATGAAAATCGGCTCGAAAAGATGAAGAGCACTGCTATCCTGATCAACACATCACGCGGTCAGGTTGTTGATACCGATGCGTTATATAAGGCGCTGAAGACCGGTGAGATCGCGTATGCCGCCTTGGACGTGACCGACCCCGAGCCACTGCCGGCAAAACATAAACTGCTCAAGCTGCCGAACTGTCTGGTGGTGCCGCATATCGGCAGTGCAACCGTGGCCACGCGCGAGTTAATGTCGATCATGGCTGCGGAGAGCTTGATGCTGGTGTTGAAGGATGAAGCGCCGCGATTTATTGTTAATCCGGAAGTACTCCAGTAGTGAAGAGTGCATGCTGATGGCAGTTAATAGCACTATACTTTGTTAGTTGAAAAATTTAATGAATTATGGATGGAGAATGGTGGATTAGGTGTGCTTCACAAAAATAAGAAAAATCATTGTTGGATTCTTATTTTTGTTCGAGGGGTAAAAATTCCGATAGAAATTTTTAGCTCGAGACAATTTTTGAATAAAATTGATGAAACTTAGAATTCCTGCGAAAAATAACTTATTAATATCAGAATATTGTAAAATTGATTATAAATCGGTAATTACAATTTTATGGCAGAAAAACTTAGCAAATAAAATTTAAGGGGTAAGTTTTTCGGTTATCTTTAATAATATTTTATGATTTGATAATTTATTTCATAATTATATTTTTATCTTCCTAAAATTTGAGAAGAGATATAATAATAATAAATAACTTATTTCCTATTTCCTTTTAACAACCAGGGGAATAGAGTAAGAAGTTTAGATACAATTCTATTAAGCAAACAAAGGTGAAGATCTGAACTACGATGGTTATCATGATTCTACCGAGGCCGACCCGCTCGATACGGATACTGACGATGATGGCCTGAAGGATTATTGTCTTTTCCTGGGAAAGCAATATGAAGGTCATCTCGATAGCGATTATGATGGGAAAATAGATGCTGTAGAGACTGATTCCGACAATGACGGATTATACGACGGGCTCGAATTGGGTATCTCAAATGCATGGTTGATCAGTGGCACAAATAGAAGTGCAGGTTTCTATGTAACCGATGAAAATCCAAATAGGTATCTCAATACCGATCCAACGGACTCGGATTCGGATGACGACGGCATTTTAGATGGTGTCGAGGACGCCGATCATAACGGTGCGATCGACGGTGATCTTGATCGGGATTACGTATGGGACTTTGATGAAACATGGTTCGAGACAAGCCCGCGGGATGATGATTCGGATGGCGATGGATTATTCGATGGTGATAACGGATCGTTACAGCAAGGCGAGTATGCCGAGGATACGGATAACGATGGCATCGTGGATTCGGATGAAACCGATCCGATCAAATTTGATTCGGATGGTGACGGAATAGGTGACGGCGAAGAGTTGATACCCGGAGAGGACGGGTATGTTTGCGATCCCACAAAACTTGACACGGACGGCGATGGTTTAACCGACGGCCAGGAGATCAAAGGGTGGTCGGTTGCGATTTATAAAGAGGCAACCGGCGAGATGATCGGCGACCCGTGGGATGTGACATCGGACCCGAATGATCAGGATACCGACAATGATCTTCTGGGCGATTACGAAGAATTTCAACATTCATCAGATCCGAACAACACCGATACCGACGGTGACAGTATAGGTGATTATGCTGAATCTTGTTCAAGTAAAAATTCAATTACAGGTTTTGACGGCATCGCACCATCGTTAACGATCGATATCAATACGGTTAAGAAAAGTTTTGGTAGATATCATATGCGTATCACGATCTGGTCCTCGGATATGGCCGGGATCGACAAGGTGCGTATCTGTGTGCGCGGGATCAAATCCAAAACATGGCAGATGTATGGTGAGTCCTCCGGAGAAAAGACATTATCGTTCCAGAAGGATTGGGGTCGCGACCTGGGTGATGGTTACAAAATATTAGCCCAAACTTGGGATGTTAATGGTAATTTTGGTGAAGCGAAGAAAGAGGTGCCGGGGATAACGAAGAGAATTGTAGATTTTGTAATGGAGATAGTTGAGGTAATCAAGGAAGCGGTAAAAGCGTTAGTCAATTTGTTCATCGATTGGATCTGGAAGGCGATACAGGCGATGATGGATGTTGTACTCAAGCCGATTAAGGATATGATTAATAATTATGTGAGGGGGGTCGGAGACGCCTTAGTTAAAAGTGCCGCCGATGGAAACTCAGATAGAGTTGGTAAAGCATTATTTGGATCATTTTACAATATTTTGAAAGGAATATCTAATATTTTTAAGGCAGTTTTCAATATAGTTGAACCATTTCTTGATTCGGTTTCAGGTTTATTAAAAGATGCCCAAAATTTTATGACAGACAGAATATCTGGAGCATTTTTATCTGGAAAAAAAGGTGGTGACGATAGTGTTAAAAATAAAGCTTCAAAAGATTTAAATAGGGACTATGGTGGCATATATGATTTAGCAATAATTCTCACTGGATTAGGTACTGCCGAAATAGTTGCTCAATATATTGCTGCATTACGGGCAATCTTTGTTAGTGTTGTTTATTTGGCTGGTGTTAATATAGGGGCTGCGGTAATTTTAACTTTATTAGGCGTGTTATTATATCATTTTGGCCAAACTTATGCAAAAAATGATGAGTCTAAAATTGCAATAGCTTTATCTAGTATTGGATTAATGGTTTGTGGACTCGTAATGGCAGCATATTTTGTATTTACAAACCCAAATCCATTAAATATTATTATTGGAGGAGTTATTTCAGCATTAAATATTGCTGGAATTTATTTTGTAAGAGAATACATATTAGAATTAAATGCAAAAGAAGAAGAAAAAGAAAAAAAGTCTTAAAATGAAAATGAATAGATAATTTGAAATGACATTATTATTATTATTGTGATAAAATGAAAAATTTATTATTATATGTAAGTATTGGTTCTATTATCCAAAAAATACAATGGCAAAAAAATAATCTTTTTGTTAAATATATTTTTCTTACAAATTTAATCTTAATAATTACATGCATTTTAGCTGAACGATTATTCTATTCCATATTTATTGAATATGTATCACATGAAAGAATTATGAATGATTATATTTATTTAATTGTTGGATATGCAATCTTAATTGTTCTTGTAAATTTAACAATAATTTATTATGCACCTATTAAGATTGGATTGAATGATGACGAGATAATTTTAAAAATGGTTATTAATAAAGAAAAGATAATTAAATTCAAAAATATTAAAAATATTGATAAAATGTTTTATAGAAAAAATTCAGAAATTAAAATTTGGTGCATCCAATTAAATAATGAAAATAGGATTAATATTAGTTTTATTGATAAAAATCTAATAACTGAAATTATTAAAAATTTTAAGATTTATAAGAATAAAGCTAGTCAATAATAATCAAACCCCAGCGACCGTTTCTTCGTTTCGTGCCCAACAAAGCTTGTAGATGCTTGCGGGTGAAGGTCCTGTCATGGTAACACCAGAAAGCCCATGTAGTTAACACCTAGTATTGGAAGTGATTCCAATGTTGAATTGGTGTGTTATTCTCATAAATATTAAACTATTCTATTTTTTAGTAACATCTAACAAAACTTATATATCGTACTTACAACATATACTTACATAATGAATGATATTTATCCTGCATGGAAAAATGTCCACTCATCCCAACATTATCTGCTACAAGAGAACTATTAAAACTGAATATGGATCTATATGATGTCTTAAAAATCCTAGAGAAAGGATTTGATTGTACGGAATCGAAACGGAAATCAGGCGTAATCGAACGATGCGTAAAAAAGAAAAATAAAATTTTCAAAGTTGTAATTGTAAAAGATGAATGGCGTTGGAGTGGTGAAAAGATTTGGACAATAACACATGTGGGGGTATTATGATGAAAAGTAATGATGAGTTAAAATGTGTAAAATGCGGTAAATGGGCAAAACCAAATACGATCAGATTAGAAGGATTCAAGGTTCGGGGTTGGAAATGCCAAAAATGTGGCGAGACCTACCTACATCCAGGGGATGCCAATAGAGTACTAGCATTTAACAAATTGAAAAACGAAGTGATCAAATCTAAATTAAGTTATAGTGGTAATTCTTTAATTGTGAGGATCCCTAAGAATATCGTTAATGCCCTGGGGCTGAAAAAAGGTGAAAGTATCAAGCTAGCTCTCGAAGGGCCAAATAAAATTACAGTCACTATTTCATGATCAAGACCTATTCCATAAAAAATGGGAGTATAACATTGCAGTAATTGGTATGGATAAATATTATTCCAGCTTCCCTGCATTCTTCGTTGCGCCATTCGCATTAAGCTACGAAGAGGAACTCCTGGAAGGCGTGATATCGGCCGGAAATGATAACAAGCTCAGAGATTTCAAATGTAGGGTATGGCGAAATCGCCGACCCCGAAGGGGGAGGAAATCCCGTAGGGCAATGGCGAAGCCATTGGTGTGCCGAAGGCACCTGTTTTGATAAAACTTTTTCTAAAAAGTTTTAGGTGAATATGAGCGACTTGTCAAGGGTGCTGGGTAAAAAATATCAATCAGGAATAATATATTCCCTCAACTTCATATAACGCTGAAATATATCCTCTGGCAACTCTTTCACATCAATAACGATCACTTCGACACCTGTTTGTTTATATAGGGGTTTCAGACATTCATGAAAAAGAGATATTTGCTAATAGTTATGGGTTTTCTTTCCATTTTATTTCTTATCAATATCTTTCACTCCGAAACACGCATAATATTATCCACTTTGTCAAAATCGGAATCAAATGAAACAATAGCTTGTATTGATAATTTATTCATATAATGGATAGTTAAAGAATCCGCTAATGATAATTTACCGTTGTATTTTAAATATATTGATTCAGCGTTATCAATATCTTCTTCAGTTGGATAAAGTATCTTACAATTATCTTTGAAATATTGATATAAAATATGTCCTTCCTTACCACCTTTTCGTTTACCGATCACAGTTAATACTTCTGAAATTATCAGATCAGTTACATTTTTTTTTTCTTTACCAATATAATCTTTTAGATTTACTGCATTTTTATGCCATTTATCTCTTTGATCTATTAAACCAATGAAATATGACGAATCTACCATGATCATTTATGCACCGCTTTGGCTCTTCTTTTTAGACTTTACGGCATCCCCACCCACGCTAATTATGCCATCTATGTCATTTAAAGTAATTTTTTTTCTATGTTCAAGTATGATCTTATCCTTTTTTATATCCCAAAGTAATATATCTCCAGGTGAGATCTCAAACTTGTGCCTGATCAGTGAAGGGATACTGGTAGAGTTGCTATTGGATATTTTAGTTTTACTTAGCATGTAATCATCAATAACTAAATTGCTTTACTAAGTATTTATATTTTACTTATTAGCTATAGTTTACTAAGCTTGGGGCGGCCATTAAGTGTTTTCCGTATATTTTCTATCTGATCGAAAAGGTAAAAACGGGCATGAGGGGATTCGAACCCCTGATACCTGGCTTAGGAGGCCAGTGCCCTATCCAAGCTAGACTACATGCCCAAACAATAAGACGATATACATTTTGAAATATTAAAGTTTAGTAATTGGTTATATATCACTCCTCAAACACATACTAGTTGCCAGTTGCTAGTTGCCAGTTGCCAGTTGCCAGTTGCCAGTTGCTAGTTGCCAGTTGCCAGTTGCTAGTGTGATAAATTTACTCTGACAACTGGAAATTGAAAATTGAAAATCTTATAAGTCAAAATGTAAAAGGTAAAATTAACAATTTGTTGTGACCCCTTAATTGTAACCCCAGATCCCTAATTACAACTCCCGACTCTCCAGACTCTCGACTCTTTAGACTCTTCGAACATCCCAACAGATACTCATAATTAGAACATCAGATTTATATCATAATAAGTAAATGCCCTCCGCCGGTGGTCGTATTAATTTACCAGACATACAGGCAAAGAAGCTCAATAACAGTTTCAAGCTCACGCATGTGGGTATCACTAACGTAAAAAAACCCGTGAATGTACAGCGGCCAGAACGTGTGATCACGCTGAACGTCACTATGGACGTCTTCGTGGACCTTCCAGCCACTCAAAAGGGCTCGCACATGTCACGGCATGTTGAGGTGATCAACGCGATCGTGGACGAGAGCGTGCGTAAACCAGTACAATCGTTAGAAGTGTTATCGGAAGAGATTGCTACAAAACTGCTGGAAAGGCATGAATACGCAAGTAAATCTGAGGTAAATCTATCTTCCGATTATTTCTTGGAGAAACAACTACCCTCAGGTGTGAAATGCCTGGAAAACTATAAATTACTGGCAATGGCAAAGGCAGTGCGCGGGCAGAAGATCAATACAAAGATGATCGGTGTAGAGGTGGTTGGTATGAACGCATGTCCGTGTGCCATGGAAACGATACGCGAGTTTTTATTCCACGACCATCCCAAGTGCAAGAATGAGCTTAAGGATGTGCCAATGATCACACATAACCAGCGTAATATTTCTACATTGATGATCGAGGTCCCATCCAATTATTTGATCGAAGCTGATGATCTGATCGCAATAGTCGAAGACTCCATGAGCTCGCCGACCTTCGAGATCTTAAAGCGTGCAGATGAGGGTAAGGTGGTCTACCAGGCGCATACCAAGCCGAGGTTCGTAGAGGATGTTGTGCGAGAGATATTATTGCATATTTTAAAGAAGTACAAAGACCTGCCCGATGATGTGGTTGTAACCGTTCGCTCAGAATCCGAAGAATCGATACATAAGCATAATGCATTTGCCGAGCGAAAAACCACCTTGGGAGAGTTACGGGAATAGATGGGGATAGAAAATAATTCTTATTTGCCAAAATAAAAATATAAAACCAAAAATATTTAAATATCCAGTGACTTGAGGGTTGTGTATGATGAAAGGGGGACCAATACTTCAAATAGCCTTAGACGTGATAAATCTACACCGTGCACTCCAGATCGCAAAAGAAGCGGTGGAAGGCGGTGTGGATTGGCTTGAGGTCGGAACACCATTGATAAAAAGTGAAGGCATGGAAGCGATCAGGACATTAAAGAGGGAATTTCCAGATCACATGCTGATCGCCGATATGAAAACAATGGATGTTGGTGGTTTCGAAGTGGAAATAGCTTCAAAGGCGGGGGCTAACATAGTCTGTGTCATGGGCATGGCAGATGACCAGACCATTACTGAAGCGGTTAAAGCGGCCAGAAAATACGGGTCTAAGATCATGGTAGATCTATTGAACGTTCCCGATAAACCCGCACGTGCCCGGCAGGTGCAAGAATTCGGTGTGGAATATATCTGCACTCATGTCAGCATCGATGCGCAAATGGTGAATAAATCACCCCTTAATGATGTCAAGAGCATATCCAAGAATATTAAGATACCAATTGCCGTTGCCGGCGGTCTTAACTCCGAAACCGCATCGAAGGCTGTAAAGGCTGGGGCGGATATCGTCATCGTTGGCGGTGCGATCAATAAAGCGCCGAAGGTCACAGAAGCTACTAAACAGATCAAGGAAGCATTGAACAAGAAACGGTCGATAAGATCCAATTGGTATCGTAAACACGGCGAGGATGAACTGTATGATGGGTTCATGAAGGTCTCAACACCGAACCTAGCCGATGCAATGCATAAGAAAGGTGCAATGATAGGAATTCGACCGTTGAAGAATGGTTATAAGATGGTTGGCCAGGCAGTTACGGTCCGCAGCGCGGACGGTGATTGGGCAAAACCGGTGGAAGCCATAGACCGTGCCAAGAAAGGTGAGGTAATAGTGATCAATTCTGGGTCGGGACACACGGCTGTCTGGGGCGAGCTTGCGACCTGGAGCTGTAAGGTCAAGGGTATCGCCGGTGTTGTGGTGGACGGTGCGGTGCGTGATACCGATGATATAAAAGAGATGGATGTAGCGGTATTTACGCGTTATGTGGCGCCCAATGCGGGTGAGCCCAAAGGGTTTGGCGAGATTGGTGCGGAGATCACATGTGGTGGTATCTGTGTACACGAAGGTGATTGGATCGTGGGGGATGACAGTGGTGTTGTAGTGATACCGAAAAATATTGCGGTGGAGATCGCCAACCGTGCAATCGATGTGCACGAGCGCGAAAATCGGTTGCGTGAAGAGATCAAGCGCGGCAGCACACTATCGAAGGTGCTCGAACTGAAGAAATGGGAGAAGATGGGTTAGAGATCTGTTCGACGTGTCGATTAATTATTAGGATGTTCTATTTTGTGATTAATTGTTGGGATGTTCTATTTTGTGATTAATTGTTGGGATGTTCTATTTTGTGATTATTTGTTAGGATGTTCTATATTTCGATTAATTACTAGGATGTTGGAAGTATCGTTTGATTATTAGGATGTTGAACGTTACGCTTATTTGTTAAGATGTTGGATATTTCGATTTTTTATCAATATGTTTGATTTATTATTGTTAATTCATTTATGCATCCTGCCATCCCATCGACACATATAGTCGAGTAGCGCGGGGGAATTTCACCCCCACGCCCTCACAGAACCGGACGTGAACCTCTCGATTCATCCGGCTCTTATTGTCCTGTCGTTTATATTCAGTTACTTACCTTTTATAGGCTTCTCCAATTACTTTCTTGGAGATGCTAAACGACTTTATCTTACTCATTTGGTTCCTTCCAATATGTGTATATTGCTTGGTTGACCAACCAATAAGACTGGACAATACAACCCCTTGGCTTCCTTTCCATTACAGAAAGTTCATTGCTACTACGAGTTGTTCCGCCCCTGTGCCCTGCATCGGTACTCAGACTCTTGTGGGGCTTCCACTTGAGTTTCTCCCTTAACATCAGGGCGACAGGTTCCCACGTTCTACGCAAGAGCCCAGTCCAAGTTCACGCCACCTTTATGCCGGACGCCGTCCAGACAGTAAACAGGTATCTTCTGAACTTATCCTAGAATTGGATGTGAACTCTAGTTTTGACGTCATCATTAGATACTTTCGACACCTCGTCAGTGGTTCATTTACATTCGTCTCCTTGGACTACATCTGACACGGTTATTGCCATGCCTTTTCCTCAACGCTCACCACAATGGCTCTTGACCAATGCAGCTTGAGGTGATTTGAAGCCTGCTCCTGCAAACCGGCTCCGAGGGGTCTGCCCTCATCTCTTGTACAGCTTCGTGGCACACACATCCTGACATCTCAACGACATATAGAACATCCTGACATCTCAACGACATATAGAACATCCTGACATCCTATCGACATATAGAACATCTTGAAATCTCAACGACATATAGAACATCCTGACATCTCTTCGACATATCCAACATTTGATCAACAATAATATTAATTAAACATTTAACCCAATACCTCCAAGGCGATACATTATGGATCAAGATAAGTTATTAGAATTATTTCATTCATCAGGCAAGCTTAAAACCACGGCACGTGCAGGCTGGCTACGTGCAGGCGTGCCCGAGATCGACGCAGAATCGGTTGCAGAGCATACGTTCAGGACGGCATTTATTGCAATGATACTTGGTGACTTATTGAAGCTGGACACCGGCAAAATATTGAAGCTGGCATTGCTCCATGACCTGGCCGAGGCCGTGATCGGCGATATTACCCCGCATGATGATATAACGGTTCAGGAGAAATTGAAAAATGAGGAAAATGCCATAAAGGATATGTTCAAAGGCATGTCGAAGGGTGACGAGTATATTGCATTGTGGCAGGAATACTCATTACAAAGAACTGAAGAAGCTAAACTAGTAAGATGCATAGATAAGTTCGAGATGGCGCTGCAGGCAAGTGAGTACCAAACCACATTTCCCGATAAAGATTTTAATGAGTTCTTTGCAGATGTAGAGATGCAAATGACCTTTAACGAAGTTCAAACACTGTTTGAAGCGATCAAAAAAACAGTTTCGGAAAAGAAGCGGTAGTGTACGTAATTATTATAACATCTATTATAACTGCACTTTTGCGTTTTGATTTGGATGTATGTTGTTAAACAGTAATCGAGATGGATTAACGATGAACCGTAGTCAAGATGAATTGATAATGAATCGTGGTCGAACTGAATTGATGCTGGAATGTAATCTTAAAATATTATTGTTGTATTGAAATCTTAGAGAATTTTTCGACCCAAAATATCATATTCTTTAAAATTAAAAGTGATTATTATTTTTGGATTTCGAACTTGGGATCTTACCCACCACCCCCACCAAATGATTGTAAACGATAATTCATTGAAGTGGTCTCCAAACGATTCCAAACAATCATTACTTGAAGTGGTCACCCCTCCCCCAGTGGTTCACATTAGAAATCCATCGGAACGGTCAATGAATAAGTCCCTCATTACAACCTCGATCACAACCTCAACAGAAAATACTATTACCCCTCGATCTATTCCGGGTTTAGGCTGTTTTTATGAGCATATTGTCCGATCAAGATATCATAGATAAGATCCTGAAAAAGAAGCTCACTATCGAGCCGTTCTCTGAGAAAAACCTGACTCCAAACGGTTATGACCTGACCATTGCGGAGATCTATCTTGAGGAAGGTGAGGCCCGGATAAAGACCGGTACCGCAGACATCCCGTCACAGACCTGGTTCGCAGTGAGCACACTCGAATATATCAAACTCGGCGGCGAACTCACCGCCCAGCTCTGGCTGCGCACCTCGCATGCACGTAAGGGCATACTCGCCACGTTCGGCAAGATCGATGCGGGCTTTGAGGGGACACTCACATTCTCGGCATTTAACGCATCGAAAGGTACGGTTCCACTTGAAATAGGTAACACATTCGCGCAATTGGTCCTGGAACAGATGAAATCCATACCGCGGAAGCTCTACGAACAACGCAGCGGCACGTACCAAGGCCAGCGCGGGGTCACATTGGATCGGTACAAGTAAAGTTTTTATGTATATTCTCCGAATTTGTGCATAATTTTTATTATTTGAATAATTAATTATGAATGAAGAACTTAATGATTTTGTGTTGAGTGAAGTTTGAGGTGTGTGTACGCTCCCTACGGTCGCTTGAGGTGTGAAGGGAGCATAAAAATTGATGAGGATATAGGAAATTGTAGGTTGGAGGTTGGGAAGTGCAAAATAAATTCAAAATTTTAAAATTTCAAAGTTACAATTTGACATTTCCAATTCCCCAAGCATTAAATCAACTTGCTCTGTTCTTCCTCCAAACCACAAGCGTTTTACAATAAAATTACATTATAGCATACACACACTTCAAGCGTTTTATTGCAATATTAAATTGTAGCGTTCTAATCCATCATACAAACTATAAAAGATCTACATGAAACCATCCAAATATAGTTCGAATACGGTGACCGGATAACCCAGGTCAAACGCGGTGATGGTCTTCGGATGAAGCTCGCCGAAATATCCGATCTCCACCTCAGGGTCATGATCATGGGCGATAATGCTCACACACCTGCCATCTATAAACCCCGGATGGCTCTTCGAACGCAGTATGATCTTTCTATTACCCGCTATCTTTTGTAGAATATTTTCCACGATTGACTTGATCTCCGTGAAATTGGTCTTTGCATGTGTTATCGCCCCGGCCAGGACACGTTGGTTCTTCAAGGTGTCGCCAGGCACCACATCGCCAAGCTCGAATATTTGCTGCGGCAGGTCGCGGTGCTTGTTATTCCGCAGTGTCGTTAACAACGACGGCAGCAGGCTCACGCGTAGGATCGAGAACTCTTCGGTGCGCGGGTTTTTGATCGTCACATGAGGTATTAAATCCTTGTCAAGTCCGAATAATTCGAATTGTTCTTCCAGGTTTGACAATGACAGTGTCATGATCTCGTTGAACGATAACCCGATCATGAAGGTACGCAGCTGCTCGCAGAACCATTCAAGCTTCCGCACCTTGCCGAAGGTCAACGACTTTGGCAGCTCCGGGGTAAAATTCTCATAGCCAACACCGATCGCAACATCTTCCACAAGGTCGATGGGGTGAAGTATATCCGAGCGATAGGCGGGGATATTGACATCTATATCCTTGTCACCCCCACTCGCCGCACCATAACCCATCTTGGCCAAATAGCCGATGATCTCATCGCATGTGAAATTGCTGGCAAGCATTTTATTGGTATAGTCGATCGATAGTTTTTTCACTGTGGGTTTGAGGTCGGGGGTAATAATGGTTTTATCCGGGTACTCGACGGAAACGGTCTCTATATCGCCTCCGCGCTCCGCCAATAATGCTGCAATAATGTTCAATGCGGTTATACATCCATTGAGATCCAACCCTGTTATGTCCAAGAATATATTGGATGTGTTTTCGGTAACCGTAGTGGCAATGCCGTTTATTATGGGCGGGAACGATACGACCTCATGGTTTACATCGGTGATGATCGGGTAGCGGTCAGCACCCTCAAGGATCCATGCATATTCGATTCCTTTATCGTGCTTGCGCAGGATCTCTTCCATATCCAAATAGTCGTTCATTCCAAGAGGGATGAATTGTACGCTCTCCGGGTCAACCGCCTTGTAAGTGAACGGCGGCTTGACATTATCAAAATCGTGTATGCCAATTGAAACCTTCTTGCGTTTACGGCCAAGAGTTAAATGCAGTTTCTCCTGCACGTCCATAATGCTTTTTACGAACGGGTCGGTGAAGACCACGTTTCGTACCAGACCGCTCACGATCCAGGGCCGGACATCGGAGACGCTCCGATCGACTATCAATTTCACATCAGAATGGCCAACAGCGTACTCCTGCAGACCCGGTTTATGGCCCAGGAATGCGCGCATGGCGCGTGCCACGCCTTCAACAGAATATAGGTCAGGTCTATCGGGGAAGAATTCGATATTGATCTCATCACCATCGATACGGTCGACATCGGCGCCGATCATGGGCACCGCCTCGATGAATTCCTCTTGAGTTATGTCTGCACCTAACAGATCCTTGAAATCGTTGAAATTTATGGAGATTACCGGCATGGCATATCACATCTGGTTTGAACATGATCTTGATCATGAAATGCATTGCCGGTATATTTTTGTTGCGGGTGTGGTGTAACAGGTAAAAGACCCCAAAACCGGCGACCGAAAACACAAGAGCAACCGCGAATCCAAGGATGCGGTACCGAAGGAGCCCCTCACCCCTAAATGCACGAGGCCGTGCTCGAAGCCGCCAAAGATATAAGCACTTACTCGATGAGGTGGAGCTGGGGGTATTGGAGACACACAAAAATAAGAATAAATCAATAAATCAATTTATTTTTGTGCAGTCGAGAGTCGAGAAAATTTATTATTGATTAAAAGTCGAGAGTCCGGAGTCGTGAGATATCGCTTAGGCCGGGTACTCCTGTCAATAGCAGTTGAAAAATCCTCAACCAACCCCTCCTCCCAAATTCCGCAACCCCTTTTCATCCCACTCTTATCCCCCACTCCCTAACCACATCACACACCTGACCCCTCCCGTATCCAACAATACGCCAGCTAATTAGATGGTCGCCACCTATTAATCACGAAGACACGAATTATATAGTTAAAACAACGAATGATCCGAATGATCGAATAATCGAATGGACGAATTAACGAATGTTTATCTTTGATATATTGTAAATATTCGTAGATTCGTTCATTCGTCGGTCATTCGTTGTTTCGTGTTTTCGTGTTTTCGTGGTAAAATAATATGATGTGGTATCGTATTATTTTATTTCAATCTTGAAAAGAGCTACATCTGTTTTTTACACAGTGTCAACGGTAAGTGAACAATCTCCAAAAACGACAGGGGAAAATCCCCACATCTTTGGGGGGTCCACCAGGGGGAACGTGAGATGCCAGGGCTATGGGGTGGACATTGAATCTAGTATGCGATGGATTTTTGTTGAGAACCATGTGGGTTAATTTAAAAAATTAAAACAAATAATATTGACACGGTCAAAAGTTTCAAAATTTAAGTTAGAGTTGGAATTTCTGAAAAGTCGATTACAGGTACAGTAATGGTCTCTTTAACTTCAAGATTTTTATTTTTGAGGGACAAATTAATTTCTTCATATGTATTCGCAGATAAATATTTTTCATCACATTGATCGCATACTTTTGCGGGTACTTCTTTGAAAATAAAAAGGTTGTCTTTTACCCAAATGTCAAAGTTTACATTTTTCTGTTCGAGATTCCCCCCGCATAATTGACACTTCTCTTTCATTTAGCTTTCCTCCTTTTTTTATATTCAATCCATTTATTTTCATTTGGTAAATATGCAGTAATTACACGAATTTTTAGGGCGTAAGCAACAACAATATGCAGCGGTTCATTTTTCATCGTGTAACCCAATATTAGGCATGAAGGATATGGAGTATCATCTGGATATTCTTCTATTATTTTTCCATTAAGAATTGCAGATTCAATATCTTCTTTCCAAATCTCGCGAACGAGCGTTTTTTGTACTGCATGAAAAGATATTTCATAGTCGTTTTTCTTGATCGCTTTTCTAATTGCAGCTATATCCATTATAAACATATAGGTAATTGTATCAAATATAATTTTCTATTAGTATTAAGCAGTGTCACCACCACATGAAAAAACCCCAAATCCGGCAGCCGCAAAACGTAAGTGTAACCGCGAATCCAAAGGTCTAGTCTTGAAGGAGCCCCCCCCCCTGGACGTAACCGGCCGTGCTCGAAGCCGCCAAAGATATAGGCACTTATTCAATGAGTTAGGGCTGGGGGTATTAGAGAATGCAAATTAGAGATTTGAACAATTTTCCTGAGAAAAATTATTCTACATTGGAAAACTCTTCGACTTTTCCAAAGTTAGAAAATGCGAAAGGAAATTATTGCTTAGCCCTGGAATGGGAGATCACCCTGCAGGGGACCAGGCTGGCACGCTAGAATGGTGGGGGTCAGTTAATTAATCATTTGATTTTATATATGTACTATCAAAACATATATGTACTGAAAACACATATATGTAGTTATGGCAGAATTGCTTATTAGTGAAATAAGAGAACTTGCCTTTAATGAAAAGATCGATGTATCTGTCTGGAAAGTCCGGAAAGATAAAAATCACCCACATGGTTTAAAATATTCATTCAATTATCGCATCTGGAATAATATTGAATGGATCGAATTTATTAGATATGATAATGCCCATGGAAATGGTGATCATAGGCATCTATTTGGAAAAATAGAACCTATAAAATTCAAATCTATTGGATTAATAAATGATGATCTCTATAAATTAATTGACGAATACCGAGGTGAAATTGATGAAATTAAAAAACAAAGAGATATTAGTAATGAGTAATAAACAATATTCCAAACACCTGAATGATATCGTAGCCTCAGGTAAAAAAAGTAAAAATAAAATTGTGCTCAGTAAATATGAAGATTTGACAAAAATATTAACAAAAGAGCGAATTAGAATGCTTAGAATAATTCATTCAGAAAAACCTAAATCTATTTCAGAGTTAGCAAAATTATTAAATCGAGATAGAAGAAATGTACTCGCTGATCTAAACTATCTTGAAGGATTTGGATTAGTAGAGATTGAAGAAATTGAAAGAGAAAAAATATATACAAAAATCCCCATAGTTAGTTTCGATGAATTATTAGTACGTTTAGATATGGGATGTTAATTTCTGTCCCCCCGCAGCTTGAAAGATATTTAGAATAAAATATATTTCTTAATCGTTTTATTTCTACATCTGCAAATCCTGAGAAGTTATATATAGCTCTAAAAATCTTACTGTAGTGATGCCGTTTTTGTTTCATGTGAACCGAAAATATTTATGAACATTAGGGCTTGAAAATATTTCCTGGAGTTGAAGGTGCTCATGGATTTAAGGAATGTTTTTAAAAAAGGTCTAAAAACTAAATTTCCTGCCCTTATAATTATAACATCTTTACTAATAAGTGGATTACCATTTATATTTGATCTAAACACCGAGAGTTCGGTGATAAAAGCAGAAATTATTACAGTAAATACGAATGGGTCCGCGGATTTCAAATCGATCCAGGCGGCCATTAATGCTGCTAAACCGGGGGATACTATTAGGATCAAAGCCGGGTATTATTTCGAGAATCTCACCGTAAAAAAAACCATAGAGCTGATCGGTTCCGAGGCCGAGCAAACGATAATCTTTGGCAACTGGTCAGAGAAGGTGGTGACCATTAATGCTAATCGATGTAATATAACCAATTTAACGATCACTGGTTACTATTCATATTCGCTGTTATTTATTAACGCGAATAATACAGTGATTACGAATTGCCATTTCATCGGTGGCGTAATAGGCTTGGATTTAAGGGAGGCGAATTATAATTTAATTGACAATTGCATCTGCAAGGCCAACTCCGGTGCAGGTATGTATTTTGGCGGTGCAATGGATAATACGATTGTAAATACAAGTTGCATAAATTCAACGTATGGCCCTGGTATTTATTTCTGGTATTCTTTCAGAAATCATTTTTTAAATGGCTCATGCGACGGAAATGCAGAGGATGGAATATATGCATATTGGCTATCCAATGATAATATATTTAAAAATTATACATTCAATTATAACCAAGGCTCGGGTGTGCATCTTTTTGATTCCGATCGTTTCATATTAGATAATTGTATTAGCAAAGGAAATGGTGTGAACGGGTTCATAATATCAAGTACTGGTAACAAATTTACAAATTGCACAAGCACCTCGAACGGTGCGGACGGGTTCTACATGTATCATTCAGAGGGTTCGGAAATTAGGAACTGTATTTCCTGGCAAAATGGTGGCAGAGGATTCTATTTGAAATATTCTGATAAGAATATGATCACTAAAAACTCGATAATATCAAACGTAGATCTTGGCATAAAGCTCGACGGCAATTCCAAAAACAATAAAATTTATTCTAATGATCTGATCAATAATAACAACGGCATTTGTCAAGCCCATGACGCGGGGGGTGGAAATGAATGGTACAAAGATGGTTGGGGTAACTACTGGTGGGATTATCGGTACCATTATCCTAATGCTTCACAAGTTGGCCATGTTTGGAGCACTGCATACGACATCTCGGTATCGAACAATGTACGTGATGAGCATCCATTATTAAATCCGACTATTTTAACAGTGGATTTAGAACAGTTTCATCCAGGAATAAATAACGACACAGATTCTGATGGCGTGTTTGATCTAATAGACGCCCTTCCTTACGACGAAAACGAATGGATGGATACTGACAGAGATAGAGTTGGTAATAACGTAGATACAGATGATGATAATGATGGTGTTCCAGATTTTGATGAGATCAGTAATGGTACAAACCCATTATCGAATGATACCGATGGTGATGGTCATAATGATCATCAAGATGTTTTTCCCCTAGATCCGGAAAAATGGACATTAACCGAACCTGTTCCAGAGAAAAATGATGAAAAAGACCAACCAGACTCTGTTTGGTTATGGATAGGAATTATCCTTATTTTTTCAATTGTGGTAATTGTAATGATTAAATTATTTGTTTCCTCTCTCGATTTAGAAAAAAATAAAAAATAATTATGTTATGTTAGATGGGGTTAGGGGTTACAATTTAGGGATTACAATTCAGGGGTCAGAGTTAATCCGCAAACTGTATGCTAAGGAAGTTGTAAATTGTTAATTTAAATAATTTTCCAGAGAAAAATTATTCTACATTGGAAAACTCTATGATTTTTGCACTTTGTATTTTTCAATTTCCAATGAGCCATAGCGACATGACCCTCTTTCCTTTTTACTCCTCCCACTAATCAAATTCAGTGTTAATTAAACAGGAAAGAGGGAAGAGGACGCTTCAAAGGGTTAATAATGCAATCCGCTAGAGGAAAGTGGGTTTTATCGTCAAATTATCAACCCTCTTTCCTTTTTACTCCTCCCTCTGTCCAAATTCAGTGATAATAGATCAACAAAGGCCTGAAGCCGTGGATCTATGGTTTCAACCTACAGGAGTTTTCTGCCTATTGCAGAAGGTGCTGGGGGTTTTGGAGAACGATATATTAATGCCTATTTTTGCACTCTAATTTTTTACTACGAAAACACGAATTATATAGTTAAAACAACGAATGATCCGAATAATCGAATGATCGAATTTATCTTTGATTTATTGTAATTATTCGTCGATTCGTTCATTCGTTGGTCATTCGTTGGTCATTCGTTGTTTCGCGGATTTCGTGTTTTCGTGTTTTCGTGTTTTCGTGGGCTGGCGCATTCGATAAAAATGAATCATTAGATTATTTTTCAATAGATAATGCTTTATATAAGTTAGCCCATCCCTAACATGATACCAGGGATCATTATGTTATTGACCAAAGGTGATCTGAAATACTTACAAGCTATGTTCTATCTCGGTGGAAGCGATAATACGGTTTCACCAACGATGTTAAGCAGACAACTAAAAGTAACAAAAGTTTCCACCTACCAAAAAATGAAGCGCCTGGAACGGCTGGGCTTTGGAACTTATGTGCGTCAAAAAGGCTTTAAATTAAACAAAAAAAGCATAGAAAACATCGAAAGGTCCATCTTCCAACATCATGTGCTCGAGCATTTCTTCACAAAAACTTTGGGGATCTCTTGCTCGGAGGCGTGTAACGAATCGGCTCAGATCGCACCGGATCTGAGTGATGATTTCGTCAATATGATGTATCACAAATTAGGTGAGCCATTGAATTGCAGATGTGGCTGTAGAATCTCCCCTCCATATAAACTGAATAAACTGAAGAGTTGTACCTGGTGCCAGCAATCATTTGGAACCCAGGGTTGATTACTAAAAATATTTGGTTGAGATAATGAAAAATAGAATGAAGGTTTTGATATTTTCGGCAGCAATAATTCTTGTAATAATGCCGTTGAGCGGTTGTTTGGATCTTGATGAGTCAGATGATGATAGGATAGGCATAATCGTAACATTACCACCACAGATCGAAATGGTTGAGGCTTTGGGTGGAAATAATGTTAAGGTGACTGAAATGGTCCCCTCGGGCCAGAGCCCGCACGCTTATGAGCCGGTGCCAAGTCAGATAAAGGCTGTTGCAGAAGCGATCGCGTATTTCAAAATAGGTACGGGTATAGAGTTCGAGGTCAATCATCTGGATTTCTTACAAGAGAAAAACCAGGATATGAAAATGTTCGATTGCTCGGTGGGTGTACCGCTATTGGAGGTAGGCGAGCAGTATAATGGCCACGAACATACGCGTGATAATATTAAAGAACTCACACGTGGTGACCACGACGAAGACCCCCATATTTGGCTTGCACCATCAAATGCAAAAATAATGGTCCGGAACATCTACGATGGTCTTGTTACCATCGATCCCGAGAACAAGAACTTTTATGAAGGTAACTTGCATTTATATCTGACTAAGTTGGATGAATTGATCAATGATACGCATAGTAAACTTGAGCAGTATACCGGTAGAGAGTTTCTCGTGTATCATCCATCTTGGACATATCTGGCATATGAGTTCAACCTGACCCAATTGGCAATAGAAGAGAGTGGAAAAGAGCCGGGTCCAGCAGAGCTTGCGGCTATAATCGACAAAGCAAAAGAACATAACATAAATGTGATATTCATCTCGCCGCAGTTCGATAAGGCTAATGCGGAGTATATAGCCAATGAGATAGACGGTAGGGTAGAAACTATCGACCCGTTAAATGAGAATTATATTGAAAATCTACAATCGGTAATAAATAAATTAATGAACACATTCAATATTGATTAATCCGGAGATCATAATGTGATTGTGATGACCGATCATGCGATAGAAATTTGGTGAGTACCTTGAAAAGAGCCAATGCAGTTCAAATTAATAATCTCTGGGTCCAATTGGAAGACACGTTGGTTCTGGAAGATATCAGTTTAAAAGTTGAGGATGGAGAGTTCTTCGGTATAATCGGCCCCAACGGCGGCGGGAAAACCACATTATTGAAAACAATATTAGGCCTTATCACACCGGTTAAAGGTACGATCAAACTTTTTGGTCAATTGCCAGGTAAGGCACGGGATCTGGTCGGATATGTTCCACAATATACCCGGTATGACAAAGATTTCCCGATAAATGTATGGGATGTTGTGTTAATGGGCCGTCTTGCGAAGGGAAGGTACAGGCCCTGGTACACCAAGGTCGATAAAGAAGCAGCAAGGAGCGCTCTTAACAAAGTGGACATGTATGATTTTAAAAACCGTCATATTGATAAACTCTCCGGCGGCCAGAAACAACGAATATTTATTGCACGTGCATTAGCCTCGGAACCCAAGATACTGCTTCTTGACGAACCCACTGCAAGCGTGGATAAACCAATACAAAAAGGCATTTATGATCTTCTAAAGAAGTTAAATAAACACATGACAATAATTATTGTTACACATGATATCGGCGTGATCTCGAGCTATGTCGATAAGGTAGTGTGCCTGAACCGTCGTATGTTCACGCATGATGACGATAGAGAGTTGAGTAAGGAAACATTGGAAGCCGCGTATCAATGCCCCGTTGAGTTGATAGCCCATGGCGTGCCGCACAGAGTTTTTGGTGAGCATAAATGAATCTTAATGACTTATTGTTGATGTTTGATCTATTCCAAAACATGTTCATCGCCGGAATATTGGTCAGCATAATCTGCGGTATCATTGGTACTTATGTTGTGGTCAAGCGCCTGGTATTCATAAGCGGTGGAATTGCACATACTTCATTCGGAGGCGTCGGCCTGGCATATTACCTTGGCTTCGAGCCAATGTTCGGGGCAATAATATTCTCGTTGGCAACCGCGATCAGTGTTGGTGTTGGTACATTAAAGGCCAAGATACGCGAGGACTCCACCATCGGTATGCTCTGGGCTATGGGTATGGCTCTTGGAGTGATATTTATCAATCTGACCAAGGAGAAGACAAATGTATATGTGCCTACATACGAAAGCATATTGTTTGGCAGTATTATGCTCGTAAGAACTAATGAACTATACATCATGGCAGGGTTAATTATCATAATTTTGGTCATCGTATTTTTATTCTTCAAAGAGTTTCTTGCATTAACCTTTGATGAGGAATACGCCAAGGTCTCCGGTGTGCGGACCGGTGCATTATATATTGTATTGTTGTGTCTGATAGCAATTACCGTAGTGGTTCTGATCAAGGTAGTTGGGATAATTTTGATAATTGCACTATTAACGATCCCGGCAGCAATTTCCGGGTTATTCACTCATAGTATGAAACGCATGATGATCTTTGCGGTCATTATTAGTATCATATTGACAATCACAGGCATCATATTCTCTATCGAAACCAACTGGCCATCAGGCGTTGCCATTGTTCTGGTTTCGGGAGTTGTATTCATTATTGCAATAATATCGAAAAATGTATGGGCATATCTTAAGAGACGGGGTTCAAAACAACGATTGAATAATTATTAAATTATATCTTGATGATCTGATACTATGAAAGCAATAGTTCTCGCCGGTGGATTTGCAAAGCGCATGTGGCCGTTGACAAAAGATAAGCCCAAGCATTTATTGCCAATTGGGAACAAACCAATGTTAGACCATGTCCTGACAAAACTTGAAAGTGTTCCCGAAATTGACCAGATATTCATTTCCACCAATGCCAGGTTCGAAGAAGTGTTCAAACAATATCTGGGGGCAGTCAAATCCAAAAAAACAATATCTCTGTTCATCGAGGATACACAAACGGAACAGGAGAAACTCGGTAGTGTGGGCGCCCTGGGATATCTACTTAGACAACACCAGCTTGAAGATGATCTTGAACTGGTTGTGATCGGTGGCGATAATTTATTCGACTTCGAAATGCCTGAATTTATTAATTATTTTCATTATAAAGGTGGCAATGTCGTTGCATTATATAACCTGGGGTCGTTGGAAAATGCTAAGCTGTATGGGGTTGTAGATGTAGATAAAGATCATAAGATAACAGCCTTCCAGGAGAAACCCGATAAACCAAAGTCAACTCTCGTCTCCACCGCATGTTACTGTTTTTCCCCGAAAGGTGTAAAAAATATCTTAAGGTACCTGGACGAGGGTAATGACCCGGATAAGATCGGGCATTTCATAGAATGGTTATATAAAGCCGATGATGTGTTCGGATTTGTTTTTAAAGGTTATTGGTTTGATATCGGCAGTTTTGAAAGCTATGATGTGGCTAATGATTTTTTTTCTAAATAAAAAAATGCTTCGCAAAACGACTAATAAATAACGCATTTTTTTTATATCTTATAACAATTCTGCAAAAGGCCCTGCATTCCAATGCAGTCTCATGACACTTATTGGGCAAAAATAACCAATAGATATAAGTATAATATATAAGGATGATTAGTCAATAATTTGAAAATATAATTTATATGGAAATTATATCTGGAATAAACTATGGTTTAGTATAAAAATAAAATATGAAATTAGGTGAATAATATGAAAAAGGTAATTTCGGTAGGAATAATAATATTTATGGTATTGTCAGTAATAGGAATGATGTTAATACCCGTAATTGGTGCAGCAGGTTCAGATGATGAGTCCGTGGCACGCGGCAGCCCGCGCTGGAGTAGTTATACTGCATACTATAACAAAACTTTCTCCATCAGCAGCGGTTTGGACCAGGAAAATGTATATATGGCGGTACTTGTCCAGACTGAAGATACAACATCTAGACCCAAAGATTCACAAGGGTCCTCAGGCAACTTCGATTCCTCTGAAGTAATGCAAAGTACAATTGATTTTCTTGATGGCTCTCAGAAGAGCACAGGTACGAGTCGAAATGTACTAGGTGAATTATTTACCGCAACCTGGTGTCAGTACTGTCCTGGCGGAGTTGGAGCCTTTGACCGTATTACCAGGGATTCAAATTTCTTCCCGGGTAAAACCACTATGATAGCATTTCATGCTTCCGGCGACCATGGCAATCCTGCAGGTGTCACAAGAAGTAACCTTTATAATTTTGGTGGCATACCCACTGCTATTTTTGATGGTTACGAGTGTTTCACAGGTGGAAATGCGAATCCCAATTCCAGTACACCCGAATCTCACTACAAACGAATTATAAATGCCAGAGCCTCAAAACAATCGATTGTAGATATCACCACCTTCGGTCACAAAGGCAATGCCAGCGGATGGATCAATGTGTCAGTGGAATTATTGAACCCCACACCCTTACGAAATCTGAAAGTACAATTCATGGTTGTGGAAGATATATACCCCGCAAATAACACTGGAGCATTTTATAGATATACCGTTCAACAGATCCTAACCCCCGCGGCTTTCACACCAACAAATCATGCACCGTCCGTGAAGGCACAGTTACAGCCTATTACCATCCCGGAGGACACCTCCGACTCAACCAGCATCATGCTCGGGCCCGCCTTTAAAGATGAGGATCTGGATGTTTTAACCTACTCGAGTGACCGCGACGGTTCGAACAAGTTGCACATTAAGGTAGAATACGATGAGGATAGTAATATTACCCTAACACCAGATAAAAATTGGAATGGTGAGGAAGATATCACATTCTATGCTGATGATGGTTCCGCCGACCCCGTACCAAATGTGGTGACAGTTACCGTTGAGAATGTGAACGACAACCCATTTGTGAATACGCCAATGGTGGATTTCTCTACATATGAGGATGTGCCCGTAAATGATAAATTCGATCTAACCCTTGTGTTCGGTGATCTGGATCTCGACACTGATCTGAATGCAGTGCAACAGGACCCTCTTGAGTTCACATATTCGGGCGATAACCATATTGATGTTACCATCGAGGATGATAAGGTAAGCTTTGACCCGAAACCAAACTGGAACGGCAACGAAACAATTACAATTACAGCTGATGACGGAGCAGCTACTGTTTCTGATGATGTGAAGATCTGGGTGCGCTCGGATAATGACCCGCCCGTACTTGTGGAATCACTGCCCAAATTGACTATCAATGAGGATGTACAAAAGAAAGACTTTCTGGATCTGAACGAGTATTTCTATGATCAGGATGGGGATACTTTAAACTATGATTATGATGACCCGGAGAACTTTAAAATTCAACTGAACTATAAAGAAAGCTCTGTTTTTGTGACATTAACCCCCGATGAGAACTATTTTGGCACAGAGACCATAATCTTTAAGGCAACAGATATTCCAGGTTCCGAACCTGTTACTGGAAACCTTGAGGTAACGGTCACACCCGTGAATGACCCGCCAGTGTTGAACCAAATTGCTGATTGGGATATAATATCATCGAGTGTGATCTATGCGGGAACTACAATTCGAGTTCTTGAGGACAATCCAATTACAATTTATGCCACCGCAAATGATCTTGCAGATAATGATAAACTTACCTTCACCGATGATACCGAATTGTTCAATATAGATCCTAATACAGGCGAGATATCGTTTACCCCAACCAATGACGATGTTGGTATCTATGAAGTTGAGATCACGGTTGATGACGGCCAAATGAAAGATAATCTGGACTCTGATATCTTTACATTCATAGTGGAAAATGTAAACGACCCACCCGATACACCCAAGATCCTGTCGCCAACAGATGGTCAAGAATTTATTGTTAATGAGAAGATCGAATTAACAGCCACCTGTACTGACCCCGATGAACAGATCACCGACTCCGAAGAACAATTATCCTATGCATGGACCAACAATAAAACCAATGAGGTTTTGACCCTTGGTAAAACTGATACGATCACCTTGTCGCCTGGGTTCTATACAATAACGCTGACCGTCACCGACATGGCAGAAGAAACAAGCACAGCCGAGACCAAGATCCATGTGGATATCGATCGTCTAAAAGATACGGATTCCGACGGCACTCCCGATTACCTGGATGACGATGACGACGAGGATGGAATGCCCGATGAATGGGAGAAAAAGTATTCCTCGATATTAAACCAGGAAGATCCAAGCGATGCAGCTCGAGATGATGATAAAGATGGTTTTACCAACTTGCAAGAATACTTGGGTGACGATGGTTCAGTAGGTGGTGACGATTCTACGGACCCCACAAGAATAACCTCTGCACCAGTAGTAAAAGAGTCCGGTGATAGTTCCACAAGCACCACAGATTTCTCAATGGGATTGGCTCTGGTTGCAATTATTGTTGTAATTATCGTGGTGATCTTGGTTGTCTTAATTGTAATTAAGAAAAAACAGAGAGGACAAGATCCATCCGAACCGGGAACAAGTACCTTACCAGCTCAAATCTCTGGTCCAGGTGCAAGTTCAACACAGATGCCACCCCAACAACCCCCGTATGGCTTTGGGCCAATGCCAGGGTCAGGGTTTGGACCAGGGCCTGGACAATCACAATCGCAACAACTACAACAGCAGCCGCAGTCTCAATATCCGAATCCCTACCAGGCTTATCCCGGGGTACCCGATCCTTTATATCAATCCAATTTGCCAATGTCACCTGAAACTACGGTTTCAGGCTTGCCGCCATCGCCAAGTTCAATTGGAAATCCGATGTTACCTTCACCATCCGATCCTAACCAAGATTCATTGGAACATATTTCCGAAGATAATAACGAGAGTACATCAGCAAGTAATGGCTCCGCATGCTCAAAATGCGGAACCATTATCAAAGGCGGCTGGGTTATATGTCCGAATTGTAAATCGCTACAGTAATATATAATGCCGGAATTATAAACAGACCGTTTTGCTGTTGTATCTATATCAACCACTTGGGGAGTGGTGACCACTTCAAGTGATGATCGCTTGGAATCGTTGGGAGACCACTGCAAGTAATTATCGCTTGGATATTGGAAAAGTCAAAATGTAAAAGTAAAATCTTAAAAGTTAAAAGTAGAAGTTATTATCAGGGGTCTGGGGTCACAATTCAGGGGTTAAGGACTCCCGACTCTTTAGACTCCTGACCCTCGACCAGTAAACACGAGCTTATCCATTTTACCTCCTCTTGCCAGTGATTTAATTTGTAATGCTATCATAACGATCCCCCCTCACCAAATGTTTTTCAACAATAATCTATAGTAATGGTCACCCCTCACCAAACGATTCTGTTTATTAACCCAAGTCTGACAGTTTACTTTAAAAGGAGTTCTTAGTTACGAATGATTATGACACAACAAACGCAACTAAGAACAATAGACCTGACGCCGAACGATAATATATCCTTTCCTATTGGAACGATACTTACCGTTCAGGA
>JAEHCK010000195.1 GCA_020696345.1 Thermoplasmata archaeon
GAATTGAGTTTCATATTTCGAATATTCCATAATATGCAGGATGATCCGTTTTTCAACGGGGATCGATATACTTGGTAATCGCATTTATATCAACATTATGTACAGTTGATCAGATAATAAATATTTTCGTTAATTATAACTTTTTAATGTATGGTTATATTCGTGATGAATTGATGCTGAACAGATACCGAGCTGGGTTGATGCTGAACAGATGCCTGGCTGGGTTGGTGCTGAACAGATACCTGGCTGGGTTGGTGCTGAACAGATGCCTGGCTGGGTTGGTGCTGAACAGATGCCTGGCTGGGTTGGTGTTGAATAGAAACCGGCATCTGTCAATCAACAATCACTCAAGGCATCTGTCAATCAACAATTAATCCAGGCATCTGCCAATCAACAATTAATCCAGGTATCTGTCAATCGATAATCCATCAGGGTATCTGTCAATCGATAATCGATCAAGGCATCTGTCAATCGATAATCCATCAGGGTATCTGTCAATCGATAATCCATCAAGGTATCTATCAATCAACAATTAATCCAGGCATCTGTCAAGCAATAAATAATCACGATTACAATTCTACGATAATTCTACATGACTACTTCCCAGCAATAATACAACGATGTAAGTGACAACCTATCAACAGTTAATCATTGTTGCAATTAATCAATGACTTATACAGGTTCCGAGTTTCATAGGCAGTAAAAAAAATTAAATATAAAATGGGATTATGGATATATTGATACCCGTTGTGAATGAGCTTAATAATTGTATAATTAATTTATCGGGGAGATGAGTAATAGATGCCCACGGCCACTCAGATATATAATGCAGAAAAAGGCACTAAAAAGACGTCGCAAGAGATCATAGATGAAGAAATTCAGTCAGTTGAAAAGCGTGATACCGAGATGTACTATCGGAAAGAGATCGAAAAGTACTATAAAAATTTCGTAATCGTGTTTCAGTACATGAAAAATCTTAGTTACTATCCCGAATTTGAGTACTCCGGTTTATTGGATAAGGAAGAGTTTGACCGCTGGGAACACACATTAGAGCAGATTCATGCAAAAAAGCAAACCCTGGAGAATAATGGTAGATTCGTCGAGGTGCGCGAATTCTACCATCAAATGGAAAAGAACTATTACGCCATATACAAGTACAATATCAAATTATATCTAAAGATATTGAAGTTCAAGTTAGAGGACATTTACCAGTACCTGGATGTGCAATGTGATGGAGATATGCTTGCACTGCAAAGCTTCAATCAACCCGGTGGTGACGATGTACTATCCATCTACGACCTTAAACGAGAAGCTATGAACATCATCTACAACAAACTAGATAAATTTGGCAAAAACCTCGATGATCTTAATCAGCGTAAAATTAAAACCTACAATACGTTTCTCGAAAAGACCCAGCAATTCATCTCGGAATTCAGTTATTATGAGACCGACGGGATGGATAGAAATATCTTATTCAATTTTATTAATGAAATATATACGATCGTACCTGATTAGATCTTTTTACTTTTTCCAAGATATCAAATCTCCATCTGCGTCCTGTCATGTGAATATATATGCTCGGCCTTGATGCTTCGTAACCTGTCGATGGCTGCAAGTGATCTAACCTGGGAATATAGAATTCCCGTGATATTTCGTTTTTGAAGATTTTCTTCCAACGGCGCTTCATCACCGCAATAGACAAATGTTTTTCCCAGTTTGGACCGTGTGGCGTCGATCACAATGCTCTGGTGGCCCGGAGTGTGCCCCGAGGTCAAAAGCACGGTCACACCCGAGACGATCTCAGAATCGCCGTTTACCGTGGTAAAGTCAAGGCCCTGGAACAACTCTTCGATATACCCGCCCTTCTGGAAGCGATCAGGGTTATACGCGTACTTGAGCTCGCTGTCCTGGACAATGAATTTGGCATTTTTAAATAACCGGTTATTACCGCAGTGGTCCACATGTAAATGTGTATTGATCACCATAGATATATCATCCGGTGATAACCCCTCACCAGCCAAACTCTGTTGAAGTGTCACTTGACGATCGGTGTTGTAGAATTTACGATATTTTTCAGGCAGCTCGCCAATACCGGTGTCCACCAATATATTGTCACTATCGGTTTGAATTAATAAAGGTTTCAGGGCGGCCATATATTTTTGTCCATAATACGGTGTTTTTGCGTAAACCAGCATGCCCATGTCGAGCTCGAAGTAACCATCAGATAATAGTTTTAAATTTTGCACGCTCATTACAAAAACCCCTATTTTTTTTAACAATTGCCATTAACTATTCTTATTTCGTCCAAGCCGGCGTTTGGCAAATTCTGTGGCCATGCTAAGAACGTCGTACACTTCAGATACCGGTGGTGAGTATGCAAGTTCGGCCCGATTCAATGCCGATATATCCATACCCGCACGAATAGCTAACGAAATCATATTAACCCTCCATGCCGCACCCTCTTCACCAATTGCCTGACCGCCTAGAATGCGTCCTGTTTTTTTATCTGCTAAGATCTTCACGGTAATATCTTTATGGTTCGGCATGTACTCGGGTTTATTCGGAGCCTTAACTTTTGTGCCTGAGACCTCGTACCCAAATTCCTCTGCGATCTTTGAATTAAAACCCACGGCGGAAATTTCGAGTTTGCCAATTTTAGAAACGAAGGTATTAAGCGCACCATGATATTTCGCATTACCGCCCGCCGCATTTATACCTGCAATTATACCTTGTTGATAGGCGGAAGTTGCCAGTCGCATGACACAGGGTTTGGAATTTATTAAATGGAAAGTTTCGATACAGTCTCCGATCGCATAAATATCTTTAACACTGGTCTCAAGGCGGTTATTAGTAACGACACCATTTTTACTACACTCAATTCCTGCGGCTTGGGCAAGCTTCATATCCGCTTGTACACCTGCAGACATAACAACGATATCGGTTTTTATAACTTCACCTTCAATAGTGATGGACTCAACATGTTCGCTGCCGTTGATCGCTTCAAGACTTTTTCCAAATAATGTACGTATCCCACGTTCATTCAAATGATCCTCAATTGGTTGACCCATGTCGGGATCCAATGTACGCGGTAATACCGGTGGGCTTCGCTTCGTAACAGTGACATCCAATCCCATGGCTTTTAAAGCGATGGCAACTTCCAAACCGATTCCACCACCGCCCACAACAACTGCGGACCTTGCCTTTTTGGCGTGCTCGAATAACTCCTTTGAGTTCTCAGGATTTGTTACAAAATGTATGCCTTTCCCGATAAACTCACGTGCACCGGGCACGGGTAATATTACGGGCTCAGCACCGGTGGCAACGATCAATGCGTTGAATTCGATATCAAATGAGCCAGCGGTTGTGATATTTTTCACCGATACCGATCTTTTATTAATATCAATAGAAGTTAATTCATGATATAGTAACTTTTTCAACCTCTTCAAATGCCCTGGCACTGAAAACTTAAGTGCATCAAAAGAAGGAACAATACCTTCGATGGCAAAGGGTAAACCACATGCAGAGAACATATCATAATCGCGTTTTTCAATAATGGTGATCTCGGCGGTTCTATCTGCATTCATAGCACTTTTTGCGGCGTATAATCCTCCAACACCCAAACCTATTATCACGATCCTTTTTTTGGTATCGTGTTCATTCGACATATTCATGGGCAAAATACCATCTCCGTACCATACCAGTGGCGGGGTTCACGTAATTTAATCTCATTATTTACCATTTTCGGCTATTTCATTCAATTAATCATTATTCTTTTTGCGAAGCAATTTTTTTATATTGAATATAATATTCTATAACTACATTTATCAATTACCTAGGGGGATCAATTTGGCCGAGAAAGATAATGTAAAAGTACTCACAAATTTCGATTACGAGCAAAAAGATGTTGAGAAAGGATATGCCAATCGCACATTATATATCAATTTATCAGAGAATAGTATCGAGATCAAACCGGTGACCGACCGTATGAAGGAGTTATTCACGGGTGGCAAAGGTTTTGACCTGTGGCTAATGTGGAACAGCATCCCGTTCGATAAAAAGATCGGTTGGGATGACCCGTTAAATGTACTGTGCATCGCCAGCGGTCCCTTGGGTGGCACTACCATCTACCCCGGCAGCGGAAAAAGCATCGTGACCTCTATCTCACCCACCACGGGCTCGATCATGGACTCCAATGTGGGCGGATATTTTGGACCGTACCTGAAAATGTCCGGGTTCGATGCAATTGAAGTGCAGGGTAAGGCATCGGAAGATGTAATAATATTGATCGATGGAGATAAGGGAAAAATAACAATTGAAAGTGAGACCGATCTACCCGATGAATCATATATTTTATGTGAAAGATTGACAAAGAAATATGCCGAGGATGGTAATTACCGCGCCGTTACAATGATGACATCAGGTATAGGTGGCAAACGGACGCATTTTGGCATTTTGAACTCGTCCTGGTATGATAAAGGGCGCAGCAAGGTCAGATATAAACAAGCAGGTCGCGGCGGTATTGGCACGGTATTTCGGGATAAAAAGATCAAGGCTATCGTCGTCAAATTTTCGAACATAGGTTTTTCCACCAATCATCCTGCGAACCCCGATGACCTGAAGTCCGTGGCACGTTCGCACGCAGCGGAGATTCGCGAGCTAGACCCAAAACAGAACGAGATGGCGGTGGTGGGCACTACATTTCTGGTAACGGTAATGAACGATTATGATCTATTGCCGGTGAATAATTTCCAATACGGCACCCACGACGATGCAGTGAACCTTGGCCAGGAGGTATATCGCAAGAAGTTCGACCCCGGTTTCGACGGGTGTTGGTTAGGCTGTGCGGTGGCGTGCTCGCATTGTGTAAAAGATTTCGAGTTGAAGACCGGGCCCCATAAGGGTGATTCGGTACTCGTGGACGGCCCGGAATATGAAACTATTGCCGGCTTGGGCAGCAACTGCGGTATCTTCGACCCCGACCATATACTGGAAGCAAACTTCTATTGCGACTCATACGGTATCGATACCATTTCAGTTGGAACCACCACTGCATTTGTAATGGAATGTTTCGAGCGCGGCATCATCGATGAGTCTATCACAGGCGGTCTGATGCTTAACTTTGGTAATTCCGAGGCCGCCATGGAGATCATCCACCAGATGGCGCGTGGTGAGGGGTTCGGTATGCTGGTTGGCAAAGGTATCAGATCTCTAAAGAACTATTTCGTAAAAAAGTGTAATGCCGACCCGAAGGTTTTACAGGATATCGGTATGGAGGCAAAGGGTCTGGAATACTCGGAATATGTGACCAAGGAATCGCTAGCCCAGCAGGGCGGCTACGGTCTGGCTTTGAAAGGACCGCAGCATGATGAGGCATGGTTGATCTTTCTTGATATGGTTGAGAAATTCATTCCAACATTCGAAGACAAAGCAGAAGCACTGCATTGGTTCCCCATGTTCCGAACCTGGTTCGGATTGAACGGGCTCTGTAAACTTCCGTGGAATGATATCGTGCCTGTGGATAATAAGAATACGCCTGAACCAGCAAAGGTAATTGAACATGTACAATGGTACTCGGATTATTTTTCCGCGGTCACTGGCCGTCAAGCGACACCGGACGATCTGATCCTCATGTCCGAGCGCGTATATAACCTGCAGCGGCTGTTCACATACCGTTTGGGCTATGGCACCCGCAAGCACGATGCCATACCTTACAGGTCTGTTGGGCCGGTTACGGTTGCGGAATATGAATCACGTGCAGACCGATATGACGGCCAGCTGAAAGAGCTTGGACTTGATATCGCCGGCAGATCCACCGAAGAAAAGGTCGGCATTCTCAGAAAACATCGTGAAAGTCAGTATGAAAAGTTAACCGATGCCGTGTACAAACGCCGTGGTTGGGATTCGAATGGTGTACCCACCCTGGAGACCTTGAAACGGTTGGGCCTTGACATACCGGAAATAGTTAATGTTATAAGGATGAATTAATAATTAGTAATAATATCTGCACTTTTGCGTTTAGATTGGATAGAATAATAAATTTAGTTCAACGAGATGGTGGCTGGTCAGCTAGTC
>JAEHCK010000014.1 GCA_020696345.1 Thermoplasmata archaeon
ACTTCACCAAGGAAGCATCAAGAAATAGCCAGTCATTTTAAGGGTTACCGATGTTATGAGCCTTAATTTTAAAACTAAAAGGGTGCACGATGTTGTGAGCTATTCCAACTAGCAACTAGCAACTGAAAACTAGAAACTATTTACAACTCCCCAAACCCCAAAAACTCACACACTCTTCCACTCTTCCACTACTAAGAACCAAACCTTTTTTAACGCCCGAAACTTTACATAATTTAGATTTCCTTTATCAAAGATAAAAAAGAATTCACAGGAAGAGTTGCTCATGACTATAATTATTAACCCATATACAGTTCCGTCGTTCTGTGCTGGAATAATTAGTTTTATTCTTGGTGTTTATGCGCTGTATAAAAATCCAAAAGACCGGAGCACGCAGGTATTTTTTATCTTGATGTTGGGCATAACACTCTGGTCTCTTACTCCATTACTCGTGCAGGCGCAGACATATCAAGAATATGCCTTGTTCTGGGCAAAAATATCTAATATTGGTCTGTTGGTCATTCCTATTGCGTTATTCCATTTCTCATTCTTATATAAACGTAAAAAAACCATAGAATTTATCAAAATTGCAGGTATTTATATTCTTGCAATTATTATGATCATTCTATTATTGAGCACAAATTTATTCTTTACAATGGCAGAAGATGTTCTGATCGATGGTGATGGCGCAAAAACCATGGGAAGGGGTGAGGGTAATTTTTCTGAGAAATTATATTATCCACTGTCAGATGAGGATCTAAAATTATTTACATTTATTGATACCAACAATGATAGTTTTTACACGATCGAGAACCGAACGATCGAGCCTTTGATCTTCAATAACATTACTATTGTTGGTTACCCAGAAGACCATTTGAAATACAACATAACACCAATACCGCTTGATAAAGCCGAAAACAGTCAATTGATCTGGTATGTTGATAAGAACCATGATGGAAGGTATTCACTTAATGAATCAATATATCTTGAGAACGGTGATGGTAACCAGAAACTAGTTTTCAATTATATTGCGGGACCTTATTACTATTTATTGATATTATTCTTCTTTGGCTTCATCATTGCAACTACTTTAAATCTATTTCTATTATACCGTTCCACCGATGATCTAACGATCAAAAAACCAGTGTTATATCTGATTATGGGGCTTATAGCTATAGTAATATTTATCTTAACACAGTCATTTTTAGCAGTATTGATACCCTTGACCGTGTTGGATGGTGCAATTGCATTGATAATCGCGATCTTCTTTACTGTTGCGGTTTTGAAATATAATATCGTGGATATCAAATTAATTTTACGTAAAAGTATGTTTTATTCAATGGCGTCACTGGTCGTGGTGGTATGTTTCGTGCTGGTGGAAGAAGGTATGGAAATATTATTTGCAGAGCTGGCATTTTCTGGCTCGATGTTATCTGGTGTGGTGGCAGCATTTGTTGCATTGATCTCATTTTCGATCATCAAAAGGGGTTTAAAACATCAGGTCGACAGATTATTCCCGGCCGTTAGATATCTTGATAAAGAATATCAACGTCGTATTACGGCATATAAAGAAACATTACTTGCCATGCTTGCTGATAGTAAGATCTCACGAAAGGAAAAAAATGCAATAGATATATTACGAAATCTATTGGACATCTCTGAAAAAGAGCATGAAAACCTGATGAAAACAATCAAGCTCAATAAAAATATCAGTCTAGTAACTAAATAAGGTTTAAGAATTTGAGAATATCTTAATTTACTGTACTTTTGCGTTTTTATTTGATAGAATAATAATTTTAGTTCGACGAAATGGTCAGCTGGTCAGTTAGTCGGCTGGTCGGTTAGTCGGTTAGTCACCCGGTCGACTAGTAGACTGGCAGACCGATAGACTGGTGGACTACATCTCAACACTCATGATTACATCACCATTAACTCGATCTACTATTCAACCAACTAGCTAACACTCTACAATTTATTTGAAAACGCAAAACTTCAATTAATTTATATTTAAAAATGTACAAAATATATAAAATGTATTATATACAGAATATGTCATAATATAACCTTATTTAACTTCCCTCATAACAACACAAAAAATATAAAGAACCATTATTTATAGTTATAACTTAACCTTGAATAAACCTAAATTGTCTGAATTACTTAATTTGGCGGTGAAATTATAGTTTCAAAGTTCTTTGTTCAAATCATATCAACTCATTTGTTGGTAACTATACAAAATCCGACCACGAATCCACCTGAAGCAGTTGCGGTCACACCCGAGAAATTGCTTCTGGAAGTTTTGATTGGAATACAAGATAATTCATATTCTGAAAAACTAAAGGGTATACCTATTGAACGCTTGGCTTCATATGTCGAGAATTATTATAATATATATCGCAAGGACAAGACAAGATCGCATAATTTGGAGCTTGCAAAAGCATTTGCAAATTTGATAGATTTATTAGATCCGGATTATCAAGATGAAGGTTTTTCCAAAACATTGGATGCAGTAACTCATGCATGGTTAAAGTTCATACCACAGACCATCAAAGCCGCTCGCCCTATGGAATCAGTACCAGGTGAGATTATCGAACGTCTGTCGATATCTTCTGAACAACCATTGAAGGAACATAACGTTCCCGAAGATTCTCCATATAGCTCGACAACTGCATTTAAGATCGATAATAGATATGTTGATTTTGATGAAGAAGAATTAAAGAACGCTAAACATAATTATACAATTGCAGAGTTCGGCTTTTTACTTCGAGATTTCCAGACAACTCAACTATATCTCGAAAAGGTTCTTAAAACATCATATCTAAATGTGAACGCCCTTAACCTGATGGTACAGAATTCCATTCTATGGTCTGAAAAATGCATAACGCAGAATGAATTCCAAAAAGCATTGGATATTTTAAATCGACTGAAAAAGGAAAACCTTGATCTCAATTCAACAAATTTGATCAATGATAAAATTAATGAAGCAAAGATCTTGGAAAAAATAACGGATTTAGAGAATAAATGTCCACTGAATGAACGTTTGGTAGGTCCATTTCTACGTGACAAGGTCGGATACAAGAAATTTTTAAAATTGACTTATTATATTTTTAGCAATACAGAATTTCATGAACGCTTGGAAAAGGTTAGGACTTATCCAAAAAATAAGATCTACCCGCTCTTATCTCGCAAGTCTACACAAAAAACTGAAGAATTGATCATGAAACGTCATGAAATGCATGATAAACTTATCCGCGAGCTTTATATTTGGTTTTGGGAGTTAGATCTGGTAAAAAAGATCTTATCATTAACGTTAAAACATGAATTAACTGTAAAGTTCGGTGAGTATGGCTCAGGGCCAGTTATTTATTTTAGGTATATTTCCAAAGGACAGTATGCAAACATAGTGGTCTCAAAGGCGATCGATCTGGCCGGTCAGGGTAAAATACTAGAGGCTAAAAAAGAATTGTTTCAGACATATGAGCTTACAGGGAGTAAGAAGATAAAAGGATATCTCCAATACTTAAGACGTCTCGAAAAAGCAAAAAAGCTTGTAAAAAGTAAGTCTAACAAGAAAGCCCGGAAAAATATCAAGGTTATTTCCAAAGAAGAGTATGCAAACAAAGTGGTCTCAAAGGCGATCGATCTGGCCGGTGAGGGTAAAATACAAGAGGCTAAAAGAGAATTGTTCCAGACATATAAGCTTACCGAGAGTAAGAATATAAAAGGATGTCTCCATTATTTAAGACGCCTCGAAAAGGCAAAAAAGGTTGCAAAAAGCAAGTCAAACAAGAAAGCCCGGAAAAATATCAAGGTTGTAAGAAATTAATTTATGTTGTGCATATCAATCATCAAAATACAATAATGCTATCATTATACTACAATTGGTTTAACTAAGAGTTCACCAATAGTGTAAAACATTTTATCCACATTTTGCCCCGTTTTTGCACTTGTAAGATAATATGGTGCATTATAATCATCGGCCAGGTTTTTCACATCTTCCATAGTAAGCTCATGTTTCTCTGTTAGATCTACTTTATTGCCAACAATGATAATAGGTATCTGTCCGGTTATTTCAAATAATGAAGTGATCCAGACCTTATTGCTCTTAATCGTTGACCGTCTGGTTAGATCACATACTATTATTGCACCCTTTGCATTGAAAAAATAATTTTGTTGTGGAATGTATCTATTAAACTGGGATATTGTAGTGGGTAAACGCTCTTGATATTGGCCCATTATATCCCAAACCAATAATGTTAGATCCACTTCTTTTTGTTTATCCGGAACTTCGATGTTTAGACGTTTTTTTGTTACTTTCGTGCCTATTGTAGTAATGTACTTATCCTCGAAAGAATCTAGTACGTATCGCCGGATCAATGAAGTTTTCCCTACTGCGAGATCGCCTAATAAACAAATCTTTCCTTTGACCCTGAGTTTTTCAGTCATTTACTATCACACAATCTGATAATAGTTTTAATTATATAAAAATGTTCATAATTGAGAATATATTATGGGGCAGATGTTTCGGGCACTTGATTAATAACAATGCTAATAATATTAATCATATTATTTAATTATATCTCTCATACAATATTTTTATTACATTTATCGAAGACTTGATAATTTAATGGAATATCAATTTCTTGATCAACCCCTCATCAATTCAGCAAATTATCAACCCGACTTTATCTCATCATATTATCGTATAATTAGATATTCTTCAATGAAACTAGCCAGTATTTAATAAAAAAATGCGTTAATTATCATTTCATTTTGTATAGCATTTTTTTATATCTTCGAGAAATTTTTATATTATAAGACCTTAACACAAGGTCATTCGGTGAATTTGATGTATAAGATAATGGACGTACGAGGAAGGTCAATAATCGATTCTCGCGGTAACCCAACCGTTGAAACCGATATTATTCTAAAAAATGCAATGGGTCGTGCAGCTGTACCCTCTGGCGCGTCGGTTGGCACATACGAAGCACTTGAATTACGTGATGGTGGTAGTGCATTCCACGGGCTGGGGGTTAACAATGCAGTACGTAATGTTAATGAAATCATAAGGCCGAAATTGATCGGAAAAGATATTCGAAAACAAAAAGAACTTGATTCATTTTTGTGTAAACTAGATGGAACTTTGAGAAAAATAAGACTTGGCGCCAATACCATCCTAAGTTGTTCAATGGCTATTACGTCTGCCGCAGCCGCTTCAAAGAAAATGCCTTTATTTAGATATATAGGGCAGCTTACTGATAATAAAGCAAATTTATTACCAGTTCCAGCTATGAATGTAATAAATGGCGGTATACATGCAGACAATGACCTGGATATACAAGAGCACATGATCTTACCAGTTGGTGCCAAGTCATTTAAGGAAAGTACCCAGATGGGTATAGAGATCTATTTCGAATTGAGAAACTTACTCAAAGAGTACTATGGATCAGCAAATATAAATGTTGGTGATGAAGGCGGTTTTGCCCCACCACTTTCAGACCCCGCCGAGCCTTTGGATTTTATCGTGAATGCAATCCAAGAATGTGGGTATACAGGCAAAGTTAAATTAGCTTTGGATTGTGCGGCAACTGAATTTTTTGATAGTTCAAAGAAATTATATCGACTAAAAGGCAAAGACTATACCTCTTACGAACTTATTGATGTTTATGCAGATTTAATTGCCAAATATCCAATTATTTCTGTCGAAGATCCATTTGCGGAGGATGATTGGGATGGATTTAAAGAGTTCACTAATAAGTTCGGTAAAAAAATTCAAATTATTGGTGATGATCTATTCGTTACCAATATAGACCGTTTAAAGCGAGGTGTCGATACTGGTGCTTGTAACTGTCTACTTTTAAAATTGAATCAAATAGGCACTGTCACCGAATCATTTCAGGCGTACAAATTAGCTTCCGACCATGATTATTCAGTTATGGTTTCACATAGGTCAGGAGAAACCGAGGATCATTTCATTGCTGATCTTGTGGTTGGCATCTGCTCAGGACAGATCAAAGCTGGTGCCCCTGCCAGAAGTGATAGAACTGCAAAATACAACCAATTAATACGGATCGAAGAGGAGCTTGGAGATGAAGCTAGGTTTGCAGGGGATACTTTTTCAAGATTCAAATAATATATTAAATACTAGAGATTAACTACGGCCAGAATGAAGATGTTTGCCGTAAATTATTAATAACCAAATTACCATGTTGATGTATATAAAGCGGGTTGAGAAATTGCGAAAATCTAAGGTTGGTTACGATAAAGAAAAGTGTAGTGTTTCAGATTGCACCGCGGAATCGAAGCGTGCCATTTCTTCAAAAAATGTTAAAGTTGCATTACCTAGTTTGAAATTTGATCCGACTGGAAAACGAGTATATTTATGTAAAGAACATTATAAACAATTCAAAAAAGCAACAAAAACAAAACGGACATTGGAAACTTTGACTTGGGATTAAATCTTCGTGATAAAATGGTTAAGATCTCATATTGCTCCAATTGCCAAAAGGCGTATCGATTCCACATAAAAAGAAGGGCGTTATGTGATACGTGTAAAGAGGCTTATGAACTAATTGATGTACCCCGAACCAAATATTTCTTGATACAATTCCCTTTGCTACTTGTAGGTATGTTAATAATTATCTATTCCATTTATCTCTTATCGATTGAACAGGTGAAATTTGCCGAACCAATGGGATATTTTATCTTAGGTTTTTCAGCGCTTTTATTTGCATTAGCAGTCCAAATAATGGATAACAAAGCTATGGAGTTACATGGCAAGGAGTTAGGAATCGATAAATTCGGAACACAAACTGAAAAAGATCAGATCTCGGAATTAAAGATAAAAACCAAAAAGGAACAACCAGAAAAGACTAAATCCGATAGAGTTATTACAACCGAAATTAAAAAGGTAACCCAAAAAGAATTATTCACAAAGCCAAACAAACAAAAAACCATCATAAAAGAACCAAAATCAAAACCAAGCGGAGCGCCTGTGAAAATTTCAACCTTAAAAAACATTATCAAACCTGGATCTGATAAGAAAAAGGCAAGAAAGATCAGAAGAGCACTATGACTTTGGATACTCTAAATAAAAAAGTTTATTATAAGGATTATTATTCGGTTCGTTATTCAGGGGGCAAACCCATTGAAAAAAGATGAGATAATATATCTAGATTATGAAGCATGGATAATAGAAAACGATGAATTATTTGATACTACCAAAAAGGATTTGGCCAAAAAGAATGATATATATAACGAAAAGACCACTTATAAACCAATACCTATTATTGTTGGTTCGGGTAATGTAGTAAAAGGTTTAGATGAAAACCTATTGAAGGCAAGTGTTGGTAAAAAATATACTATCGAACTTGAACCAAACGATGGTTTTGGCGAACGTGACCCAAAATTAGTTGAGATGCACTCGAAACGTGAAATACTTCAGCTTCCGGAATTTAAAAAGGGAGATAAGGAGCCATATATGGGTATGCAGATAGTCATGAATAATCGCATGGCTTGGATCTCGGCGGTTACTGCAGGTAGAATTCGAATAGATTTCAATAATAGATACGCCGGTCATAAACTCAAGTATGTTTATAAGATCATTGATCATGCAAAATCTCAGAATAGTAAAGTTAGTGCCATAATAGAGATGCATTATGGAAAATCTGATGATTTTGAGATTAAACTAACAAAAAACAATGCTGCAATTAAATTGCCAGATAATTGTAAATATGATCTGGGCTGGTTCCAGACGAAGTATCGTGTAGTAACAGACTTGCGTGAACATGCAAATATAAATCAAGTACAATTTATTGAGGAATACCTAAAAAAGATTGAAAAACCAACAAAACCTAAAATTGACAAAAAGAGTGAAGAAACTAAAGCCACTGAAGAAACCAAAGCCAAAGAAGAAGTAAATAATAAGAAAGATTCTAAAAAATAAATAAGAAAAAGGTTAAGACAAATATGCACCCTGCAAATGAATTAAGAGGTCAAAGTAGCGACAGACTATATGGGAAAAAGATCGTATTGGGTATAACCGGTAGTATTGCCGCAGTTGAAAATGTAAAGCTTGTTCATGAACTCATAAGGCACGGTGCAGTTGTATATCCTGTCATGACATCTGCCGTGTGTAAGATAATCGACCCGGAAGCCTTGAAGTTCGCATCTGGCCATACACCAATAACGGAATTAACTGGTGATGCAGAACATGTAAAACTCTGCGGTCAGGTAAAGGATAAAGCTGACCTGTTATTGATCGCACCATGCAGTGCAAATACAATTTCCAAGATCGCCCATGGTATCGATGATACAACTGTGACTACTTTTGCAACCACTGCGATCGGTTCTAAGATCCCGATTATCATTGTTCCCGCAATGCATGGCAGTATGTATGAACATCCGATCATACAAGAAAATATAAAAAAATTGAAGGATAATAAAAAACTAAATATTACGTTTATAGAACCTGTCAAAGCAGAGAATAAATGTAAGATGCCCGTAATTGACGATATTGTTGCCAGGATAATTCGGAAATTATGGTTATGTGATCTTGATGGCAAGCGCGTATTGGTGATCGGGGGTGCCACTGCTGAGCCTATTGATGATATGCGAATTATCACAAGCCTGAGTACGGGTGAAACAAGTATCGCACTTGCAAAACAGGCATTCTTACGTGGTGCGGATACTGTTCTTTGGCTAGGCAATGCAAATGCTGAACTACCAGGATATATTTATACAGAACGATTTCAAAGTGTGAATGACCTTCTAAGAAAAGTATCTACTTTGAAATGCATGGGGAAAAATGCATTTCAAATTATTATCGTATGCGCTGCAATTTCTGATTATACTGTAAGGTCTAAATATCACGGCAAGATTCCATCTGGTAAAAAGAAGATGAATATTGAGCTTCATCCAACACCAAAGATCATTAAAATTATTCGAAAAAAAGCTAAAAATAGTTTTCTCGTTGGATATAAAGCCGAGTCAAAATTAGAACAAAAAAAATTAATTGCAAAAGCAAAAGAACGGCAAAAAGAATGGAAACTAGATATGATAATTGCCAATGATCTGGCTAAAGTAACACGTAAGAAAAACGAGATATTTATTATTCAACCGGGAAAGAAGTATATTGAATTAAATGGTGAAAAGGAATATCTAGGTGAGCGAATATTTGATGAGATAGTAAATAAATAAGTGATTTTTTCAAATTAATGATCGGTCGCTGAAAAGTATGTCCAATGAAGAACAATACAACATTATCAATGAAAATCGATCTAATAAGATAGGTTTTGGATATGCTCCGGCACATATTACTTGTATCTTTGAGATCCATAATACTGACCCGGACCCATTGAAATGTGGCTCCCGAGGACTTGGATTTTGTATAAACAAAGGTGTGTCAACATACGTGATCATAAAAAAAAAGATCAGGTCAAAAATAGACGTGTTTTTTAATGGTGTAAATATCACAGGTGAGACAACTAAAACTACCATAGAAGAATTAATAGGAAAAACAAAGGCACAAATTCAAGTTTTTAGTTTTTCCGAATTACCGTTAAGCCAGGGATTTGGTTTAAGTGGTGCCGGGGCGTTAAGTACTGCAATAGCATTGAACTCTGCATTGAAACTCGAGCTGGATTACGGTAAGCTTGTAAATTCGGCACATAAAGCTGAAATAATCAACAAAAGTGGTTTAGGAGATGTAATCGCTCAAGCCAATGGTGGTGTTGTTTTCCGAATGCGTGAAGGTGGTTATAATTTCAGTAAAATACGAAAAATAAATTTTGTCCCACAAAATTCCGAGGTAGTTATTAGTATCTTAGGCAAAACCCTTGAAACATCAAAAATAATTTCCAACAAACTGAAAATACAAAAGATCAATTCCATAGGTAAAAAATCTTTAGATCGATTTAATAGATCATTATCAATGAAAGAACTATCAATATCAATAAAGGACTTAACCCGTCAATCTTTTAAATTTGCTACTGAGACAGGCCTCATCGATAAACATGTATTGATGGTCATTGACAAAATACATGATAAGGGTCTGGGATATTCTTCAATGGTCATGCTTGGGAATGCGATCTTTAGTATTGGTGATACAGATAAAATAAAAAAGCTCTGTTCAGTATTTGGCCAAACAATGCATTGTAAGATCGAACCGGGTCAAGCACCGATAAATCTTAAATTAGGTTAATGGTTAGGGGACTTTGGATATAACTAATAAAATCATTTTTTATTGATTCAATGTTCAATTAACTCAATCAAGTATTTATTGTTCGCGAATTTTATTGATATCCTCGATACATAACCAATTACTTGGATTAATGTGTGGAGATTTAACTCTGAAAGGTTTTATCTCGTATAATTTCTCAAGCCAAATCAAAGTTGCATATTTGTAGTAGATATCACGTTCATACAGGATATCAGTTGGTTTGATATTGTCTTTATGTTCTTCAATGATCTGAGTTGCCTTATCGGGTGTAAGATTATCATAGTTTTCCACTTTGGTGACTTTGGCTTTTGCAATTGCAAACCCATTTTTTATTTTAAAATATACGGTATCGTCAACGCTAATGGAATTGAAAGGTGGCTTCTCTTCACGAGTGAAAACTGGTTCTATAGTACGCTCCCCTTTTATTATCTTTTCTAAAGGTTCCTTATTTAGTATTGCCAAATGGTCCATAGTTACACACCATGTTTGTTATAATAATATTTTATGAGGTATATATATTTTTTCTAAGTAAATTACTATTATAAACAATATTATTTATTTCATTTAGAAATAGACCTACAATTTCATAAAATAAGTTAAATTATAATAGAGAAGAAATTTATTAAAAAAAATGATCACGAATCTGACTTTCTAGAAATTTTATGTAAACCATTTTTACCTTTATCTGTCAGTTCTCTATAACAACTATCTCTTGCTAATTCAGCTTCTCTATGTTTTGGGTCAATTGTCAATATAGTTTCGAAAAGAGTTATCGCATCTCGAATTTTACGTTTGTCATGCAATAATGCGGCTTTATTATATAACGCATCAATATTTTTTGGATTAATAGATAATGCTTTATTATAACAATACAGTGCTTTTGATGTTTTACCTTCGCTATCATAAGCATTACCCTTATTGAACCATGCACGATCATTATTTGGGTCAGCTTTTAAAACTTCATTATAACACTCATTCGCTTCTTTTATTTTACCCAGGTAACGCAATGCAACTCCTTTATTGAACCAGGCGTCCTGTTTATACGGGTTCAATCGCAAAGCGGAATCATAACTTTGGATGGCCTCAGGGATACGGCGGATGTCAAGTAATGCATTACCGCGATTGTACCAAAATTCTGATTTATCAGACTTGAGTTTTATTGCTGTATCATAACATTTGATAGCTTCATCTGTATGTGCAATACTTGATAATGCATTTCCCAAACTAAACCAAGCATTAGCGTTTTTAGGATTTAGCTCTATAGCTTTATTATAACAGAAAATTGCCCTGTCCAAATCACCATCAGTATGTAATTTACTTCCACGATCAAGCCATTCGATATCACTAATTTTTTGGCCGGCTTCGTCTACATCACCCATACGAAAAATATCCACTTCAAAACGTGATATCGCACTGGCAGCTCCACCTTTTCCAATTGTTGGATCCAATTTTTCAAATAACTGTTGAGCTTCATCAGCTCTACCTGTTGCTTCTAATGCTAATGCCTTCTTGGATAATGCCTCGGTATCATTCGGGTTTAGATGCAATACTTCATCAAAACAAATTATGGCATCGTCATATTTGCCAAAGTTAGCTAATAAACAACCTTTATTAAACCAACCCTCCACATCCTTCATGTCCATATCTGTGACCTTATCGAAACATTTCATGGCATCTTGTGGTTTATTAAGCTCCATTAAAATTAACCCTCGATTATTCCAGGCAGATTTATTCTTTGGATTGAGCTTAACGACCGCATCATAACACTTTATCGCAGCATCAAGATCCTTCATGTTAAACAAGGTTAGACCCTTGTTGTATAATGCCTTGTCAAATTTTGAGTCGATCTCAATCGCTTTATCAAATTCTTCCAGAGCTTTTGCAAAGTCACGCTTCTTGTAAGCGGCTTCACCTAACCGTGTATGGCGGAGACATTCTTTGGATACCATATCTTTCCCCTTACACCAACATTTTATAATAATATTAAGAGAAAATAGTACTTTTAGTATTGCGATTCAATTTAATAAATCTAATGCCACAATAGTAATTTAATATTTATATGTTCTCTACAAATATCTCCAATTATATTTAATAACTGCACTTTTACGTTGTGATTTTATAGAATAATAATTTTAGTTCAACGAGAGGGTCGACAGGTAGATAATGGGATGTTCTAAATATCGCTAATATAACAGGATGTTCTAAATGTCGTTGAGATAGCAGGATGTTCTAAATAGCGCAGAGATAACAGGATGTTCTAAATGTCGTAGAGATGTCAGGATGTTCTAAATGTCGTAGAGATGTCAGGATGTTCTAAATGTCATAGAGATGTCAGGATGTTCTAAATGTCAAAGATATAACAGGATGCATAAATGAATTAACAATAATAAATCAAACATCTTGATAATTAATTGAAATATAGAACATCCTAACAATTAATCGAAATATAGAACATCCTAATAATGAATCGAAATATACAACATATCAACACCCATTATTCCAGAACCACCATTAGCTCAATCTACTTTTGTAAATTATAGTTAACCATACCCCGTATTTATTTTTTTTAAGATACAGTTTACCGATATATATTTGTACATAGAATTATATATTATTCATTCAAATTAAATTTATCAAATATCAAATATCAAATATCAAATATCATCGATCATATATTGGAGGAGTATATATGAAAATTAATCATTCCAGACATCGATCCGATAAGGTTATATTTAATTTTATAATTAGTTTGCTCATTATCTGTATTTTACTTGGTTCATTATTTACAACTATTATTGCTTCAAATATCCATAATGATCCGGATATTTTCAATTTAAAACATGATACAACATATGATATTGGTATTGATATTCGGCAGCCATCTGAAATAAACCATTGGCAAAGTGAACTGGACTTTTCGCAGGATAGTCTTGTTTTGTTTCCCGAACAGAATAGAGCCATTTTTAAGGATTGTTTTGATGGTTTCAAAATCTCCATTATTGGTCTGGTAACTGAAAACTCACCATCTCGATCCTTGCCAAAGAACTATGAACTTATCGATAGAAAAACTGATCAAGAGCTATTATTATTGGAGAATAGTGATTCGGATATTATTAGAGAATATATTCGTCAAGAGGTACGTGTGGCACATACATTTAATAAGATTCAAGATACAAATTTAGGGTTAAAACAAACCGTAACTTTATTCAATCCATCTGAATTTTATCAAGAATATCGAATATCTTTCATTTTTGAAAGTCCATTCAACATGATAAAATATGATAATAGTATAAAATCACTTGACAATGAACCGATAATTTTCGAGTCGGAACAGACCAAAATTACATTTTTAGATGAACAACCGATCGAACAAGCAAGTTTTAATTGGTATGATCTGGTTTCAGCAGGTTTCTCACCAGAAGTGAAGGCATATTACAAAGAGGGACATAGTACAATAGAATGTAGTATTGAAGTGTCATTATCACCCGATCAAGATGTTTGTCTGGACCCAACATATATACTTGAAAATGCTGCAAATTCAAGATTATATCATGATCAGGAGCATGCAAATTTAGGCAGTTCAATGGCAACTGGTGATATTAATAATGATGGCTATGATGATCTAATCTTTTCCGCGCCTAATGTCGATAGTGGCCCGGGACGCAATAGAACTCTAACCGGGGAGATATATCTGATCTATGGTAAACCTCGATCAAAGTTTGGAGATTATCTGAACTTTTCATATAGTGAAGATGTGGTAATTTACGGAGAATCGTATGAGCTCAGTCTGCAAGATGCTAGTATTACTACCGGTGATATTAATAATGATGGTTATGATGATATTGTGATAGGCGCACCCACGGCTAATTTGGAAAGTAATTGGGAAACTGGTTTGGTCTATGTCATATTTGGCGGTAGTGATCTTAATAAAACCATCGATCTTGCAGTTACCTCCGAATATGATCTGTCTATAATTGGTTTTAAAGAAGATGGCAGAACAGGTGAGGCTGTGGCGACTGGTGATGTGAATGGCGATGGGTTTGACGATATTCTCGTTAGTTCACCCTATGCTACTTTTATAAATATTTCGGACCAGGATGACACTCGTGATATGTGTGGTTATATACATGTGATCTATGGAAACACAACTATGCAAGGCTCATACCAACTTATTTCAACCGATGGATATAACATGCAGATCTTTGGTGAAGATGCTGATGATAATATCGGTATTTCATTGGGTGTTGGAGATATCAATGGTGATGGATTTGGAGACATAGTTTTTGGCTCACCAAATAAAGATGCATCATGTCTTCGAACACGCAATTCGGCAGGACATGTTGATGTGATCTTTGGAAATCAAAATTTATCCAAACAATGGGATATGAGAAATTATCAAAACATCACACAAGCAAAACAGGGTAAATTAAATAGCAATATGACCATAATCGGCGCCAATGAATACGATTACATGGGTAGTTCGATCTATGTTGCTGATATGAATAATGATGATTTTGATGATATTTTGATCGGTGTACCTAATGCCAATGGAAGGTCAGAAGAAAAAACAAAATGTGGTGAGGTATATGTCGTTTATGGTGATACTGAAAATAATTTGATCACATTCATGGATGGTATCAACATGACCAAGGAGGGGTATGTCATATATGGGCAGGATGATTTCGACGGTTTTGGAACTGCCCTTGCCGTGCGTGATATTGACGGTGACGGATTTAAAGACATGTTGATCGGTGCACCGGGAGGTAGAGGTATTAATAACGAGGAAAGATCACCTGGAGAAGCGTATTTAATTCTAAGCAGCTCGAAAAAGGAATATGGTTATCTCGAGATCGAACCGTTTCCAACTACATCTCAAATTACTATATTATACGGTACCGATGAATATGCAAATGTTGGTTCATTTGTGGTATCAGGCGATTTGGATCATGATAGCCGTGGTGAAATTATTATTGCAGCCCCTAGTGCCGATAGTTTTGACGGCGTTTTGTTCAATGTTGGAAGAATTGAAATTATTTTTAAACTCAACCTAACACCTAAAATAAATCATATTAAGTTTGAGTTATTGGATGGTGGCGGTAAGAATGGCACAATTTGTTATGCTGGGTCTGAACATACATTTCAAATTAAAGTATTCAATTCGTTGGGCATTACAAACCATAATTTCACCCAAATCAGCTTAGCACCCGACAAACTTGATATCAGGTTTGCATGGTCGCAAGCGGATAACACATTTTTCAAGGTGCCAGGGTCGGATAGATCTAATTATGTAACGTTAAATAAATCAGGATGCGTAAGTAGAATTATTAATAAAACTCTTTTGGAACTGGAATTTAAATTATTCTTCAGTTTTACTTACCCATCATATCAGTATGGCTCCTGCCAAGCATATAGTTTAACATATAACCAATCAATTCCTGCGGCAATCGATGAATATTCTGATGTCTATTTTGTGGAAAATCATTTAACTTTCATCGGCAATCTAACTGTAACAGGGAGTTACCAAGGTATTTTAAAGCAAGGAGGCAGGGTTCATAGTAATGAAACATTGCTTTGGACCGGTCTAAAAGTTGTATTTAACGGCACCACGGATGTTTATCCGGATATAAAATATTTTAAGGTTACCGTTTGGGATGATGACGGCGATTCATGGACAGATATATCTACATCGGCTAAAATGATCATAATTGAAACAAAAGCAGATTTGGTAGATGACCCATCGGATATACATATTGTTAATATCACGAATGTTGCTGGCAATGGAAAGGGTTTATCTCAGTTGACATTTAAGATCAAAGTCGAATCTACTAAGATAGAATTTTCGAACCCCACACCGTACATTGGAACCTGGCAAAATCAGAAAACGGTAACCTGCGGTATAACTATAAGTGGTAAAGCAAATCGGCAGTTGAATGTAAACTCCATCCAATATTCAGTATCTATAAAAGGCCCATTTACAAACAATTTCGGTATCTGGATGAATGTGGGTGGATCCGGATTCGTGATGAATGTTACCACCGCGGTTTCAGTGCAATTATCCAATGGGAATAATAATTTTATACGCTGGCGTGTACAGAACGTGGGTGCAACCATCTATAGCGGTTCTGATATATATCAGGTATATGTAGATATTGAACCAGTTGACTACATTAATCCAATGCCAGATAAATTTACTTGGCAGTACTCGAAATCGGTCAATTGTAGCATTATAATCTATGATAATCTTAGTGGTGTTAACAAAGATTCGATCCAATATAGATATTCCGCTTCAGGCGTAGGAGGATATGGATCCTGGAGTAAAACAGGTTTAATTATTGAAGATACTAGTTTAATAAATAAGGATAACAATAGTGTAAATGGTTATAATTGCATAATAAGTATAAACCTTGTTGAAGGCACTAATAATTTCATCCAATGGCGGGGATATGACATATCTGGAAATCCATTAGCAAATTCTATGCATAACCAGATAAAGATCACTCTTCAAAAACCAATTTCAATACTTACTTTTCCTGGGAATAACTCACTACTGAAAGATATTACAACTTCACTTGAATGGATTGGAATTGACCCGAATAAGCAATCAATATCTTATGATATCTATTTTTCAAGAGAATTGGATAAAGTAAGAACGTTTGATGAATCTGTAAAAGCTGCTGAACAATACCCGGAATCCATTTTTGATATTACAGATCTGAAGAATGGTGGCATCTATTATTGGACCGTAATTCCATTCGATGCAGAATATTGGGGTGAATGTCAATCCGGAATTTGGAGTTTTATTGTAGACCTTCCACCTCCGATCACTACTATGATCCTACCCGAAAATAATTCGATCAAGACCACCACGGATGTGGAATTTCTATGGAACACTGAATATAAAGGTTTGGAGGAGGTCAAATACGATCTTTATTTGGATGATGTAAATCCACCAATTGATAATGTTGCAAGCGACATAACTTCCAATTATTATCGATTTAATAATTTGGAAAAGGATAAAACCTATTTTTGGTATGTAGTAACCAATATCAGCTCAGAATTGATCAAGATATCCGGTCTGACCAAGCCGGGAGTAAGAGAATTCACGATTGATCTAGAAAAACAAGAATCTTCACCAACCGTGGTTCTGGAAGGACCGAAAAATAATTCGATAATAATCACACAACAACCTACTCTTAGCTGGAAGTTAACATCAAATAGTTCAAATTCAAATGAAGGGATGTTAAGCTATACTGTTATTTTGGATGATATACCTAACCCTGCTCAAATTATTAATAATAGTCTTACTTCGACGAACTTCAAACTTGGACAACACTTGGAGTTCAACAAGACATATTACTGGCGTGTTATACCATATCGGGGTAGAATTGAGGGTATATGTTTGAGTGGTATTTGGACATTCAACACGAGTGCTATAACCCCTGAATTTGGTATAGAACTAACTCTCTCAAAGGTTAAGAGCCGATCAGAACCAGGAAGAAAAATTGAATTGAACTTTGTTATAAAAAATCTCGCAACGGTCAAAGACATGATTAAAATAAGTTTTATTAGCCCGGAATTACAAGAAAATATCGAAATTGATCCAACAAGTTTTGAGCTATTACCGGGAGAAGATTCAACAGGTAAGATAATTTTGAACATACCTGATGATATCCAAACGAAAACTTACGAAATTACATTGGTTGCAACCTCTGTTGTTGCAAGCAAATATGGTTCCGAGATCTCAACATATAAAGTTATAACAATCGAAATATCCAAACCTGAAAAACAGGGGTTGGACTTAATGATGTTGGCCCTTCCAATCGTTATTATCATAACAATAGTAATAAGTATGATCTTGGTGCTTAAGCAGCTCAGAAAGAAAAAAACTTCAAACATTTCAAAAGAAAAAGCCAAACCAACAACAAAAACTAAGAATTCAGAAACAGATTCAACTCACGGTGTAGAAAATAAAACAAAGGATGTAATAAAAAAATAATTAATTAATAGATTTGCAAACCTACCAAAAATAGTGATTGAAAATTCAATCAAGTCCAATATTGTTCTTTATTCTTCTTTTATTATTTCTGTTTCTTTGGATTCCTTTTTTTGCCCAGTATCTTTTGATTTTGAAGGTGAGGGTGTAATTCGCACAGGGGTTACCGCAGTGATCATTGTGGTCTTAACAGGATCTCCTACGGGTTTAGCTGTTGGCAATTTACCATTTTCGGATAAATCATTTTCCAATTTAGATTCCAACTCTATTGATATCTCATCATCATCATCATCGTCATCATATACATCGGCATTATCATTCATAACAGCTCGACGTTCTCTTCGAATTATGGTTTTAACCTTTATTGGTAAAAACATCTTACCTTGTCGTTTAAATAAGATCACTATGAGAATAATAAAAATTGTCACTAAAATAATAATAACTATTAAAATTGAGAATATCCAGAAGATCATATCCAATAAATGTTGAGGTATTTTTTCTGCACTTTCATCTATTGAAGATGCCAAAGGGGGGATCTTCCCAGTCATTATTGTAATATTTCTTGTCAAATTTGCACTAATATTACCGAATATCGATTGTACCTCGATGATCATAATATCATTTCCTATAGTATAATTTGATGATAGATTGAATGTTAGATTGATCTGCATATATCGATTTGCCGGAAGTATTACACTATTAAATTCAATATTAGTATAATTAATTAAATTACTATTATTTAAAAACTTTATTGTGAATAAAAAGTTATTCACCATATTTCCAATGTTTTTCAATGTAAAATTGTAAACAATGATCTCATTTGTTTTCAAAATAAGTTTTGCATTTGACATGTTTAGTTCTAGACCGAACTTGAAAATAAATTTTTTGTTAATAGAAATATCCCATATGCCGTCTATACACCAACCTTGTGTGTTATTTCGGAATGGAACTATCGTCCAATAATAAGTAGAATTATCTTGAAGATCGTGTAATGTAAGATTTGTGCCAATATATTTACTTATTATAACTTGTTGTGGGCCGCCCTTAATATAAAAGTAAACATCGAATAATACGCCCTCATGTTCCTGTACATCGAAATCCACTATAGACCATGATAATGTTACAGTTGTGACATTAAATACTTGTCCATTCCATGGTGTAAGTAGTTTTACTCTGGTGATGTTCTTAGGCGCCGATTCTTTATCAAAGATGAAAATGTCGATGTAATCTTTTACAACAACATATCCCATATCCCTGACAAGAAAATGTATCCTGTGATGCCCAAAGGGTAATGTTATTTGGTTTAAACTTGATGAATGACCAAAAACACCTGAGATGTTTGATATCCATGTGAAATTAAGTTGGTCACCAAAGATCAAATCGGGGTCATCATAGCGACCAATGAACTCGGTTTGCAGCTCTTCAAAGATCGGCGTGTTATTGATGGGCAGCAATATCTCAGCGATAGGTGGATCATTTAATGGTATAACCTCAATCTTGGTTATGATCTGAGCCGTGCTTTCACCATCATCACCATAAAAGTTTACAATTTCATAACCATTCCAGTTTGTATTCGGTGCAACCCTCACCATGCCATTTATTTCGATCCGGATAGAAATATTATCGCCAGTAATACTATAGGAGTAATTCAACGTATCTTTATCATCATCTTTAAAAATATTCGATAGATTTATGGACCCATCATCAACGGTATCCTCATATATTCTTAATATGGGATAAGTTTTAATCACACGCGGTGGAACATTCCTAATTATTCTTGAATCAGATACAGGTTTGGTCTTTCCAATACCATCGATTGCAGTGACTTCACAGGTCCAAACTTCTTTGGTATGTGTATATTCTTTCGGCAGAATATGAAATAATCTTGTCGTGTTATACAGAGACAAGTTTTGTTCCAATATTCCATCTCGGAACCATTGAAAATTATATTTAACTTTGTCTTTTGGATTCAGATCATGATCAATACTTTGCTTAATAATATTACAAACCAGATCTTCATTCTTAGAAGGTCTTGAAATTGATTGCTTTGGTTGAAGTAGAATTGTTGGTAAGCTGGGTATGTTATTGCTTACATCGATAAATCCAGTAATATTGTTTGACACACCACCATATGGGTCGAATGCACGAATTTTAATCTGATAACGTTCACCATATGTTAAATTTGTTTTCACCTTGAATTTAGGTTCAGATGATATGCTATTATTTTCAATAATTTCTTTCAACCTGGAATTTGTAATGGTAACATGATATGTTAGCACGTCATTATCGGTATCGAACCCTGCGGGCCAACTAATAATTGGTGTTCGATTATGTGTAACTGCCGGCGAGGTTGATCCCAAAAGGACTGGATCATGATTCATTGTTAATTCGATGGTCACCCACTTGGTTGCATCCATTAATACCCCATCTCCGGTATAACCCGGTTGATGATTCATCTTTATTACGGTTACATTATATTTATCAAATAATGTTACCCCTTGATCATTCTTTATCAATTCCGTACATGGAATATCTTTTATGATGCCTTTATTGTTGGATAAATTATGGTATACTAATTCATCAAACTCATTAAATACATAAATATCTACCCATGGCATTAGTATTATCTTGGCCTCAATTAATTGGATTACTTTTACATGTAAATACCATTGTACAGTAAGATTTGAATGATAACGAAATTCTATCTTGGATTTATTAAAAGTCGTATTAAGCACGATCATTTCTGAATATCGGTCCAGAAAAATATCTTTAATTTCTGAATCCTCAATTGTTCCATTAATAAAAATAATATCCGAAGTATTGTATCCAGAATATATTCCATATTTATTATTGGTGATAACTGAATTGATCACTGTACCATTATGGGCATCATAAAAAAATATACCTCTAGTACCATTCCCTAACCGAACATTACTAATAGAAAAATTTGTCGATTCAATGATAAGTAGCTGGCCAAGGTTTGTCATTAATGGTTCTGTAATAATTGAATTTGACAGGTCCTTAGTAATGATCTCACCTTTTTCTCCGTAATAGATACGTAGTGGCACATCATTTACTCGATTACCAGTTGTAAAAAAGTTCCAGTAAGATTCCTTACCAAATCTAACTCCGAATCGGTCATCATATTTTATAATAGAATTATTATTAAAAGTATTAAATTTGCAGTTTGAATCTAATGCAATACTGGACCGATTAATATCAATCATAGTATTATTTTCAAATTCATTGAATGTGCATTTTACGAGTAGATTAATCCCTACCTCTGATGATCTCTCAATATGGTTGTCCATTATAAGATTATCTCTACATTGATCATATAAATTTAAACCAAAACCGTAAGTGTCTGTTATTGTGTTGTTTATTATTTTATTTTTACTTGAAGAATCCAAATAAATAGCAGCTTCCTCTCTATTCCATTTTCCTGAGTGTTTTTTTTGCAAATTCGTATTATAAATAATGTTATTTTTTATAAAAGAATTTTCCGAATTAAGAATCACAATACCTCGATTATTATCATGAATGGTATTATTTTCAATTCTACCAAATTGGGAGTAATTAAAATTAATTCCTTGATCATTGTTATAGATTTCGTTATTGAATATCTCAAATGAACTAGACCAGCCAGAGGAGTTAATACCATTATTAATGTTATTATATATCTTTGATCTCTCTATGGTTGAATTAGATCCACTGATAAATTCTGTTCCGTTACCACAATTATATATCTCGGAATCTTGAATAAGTAATCCATAACAACTAATAGCCTTTATACCATATATTGCATACGAGATCTGGCAGTGAAGTACAGTACTCACTGAATCAAATTCATATTTAATTCCCCGCCAATAACCAGTCTCCGGGTTGTTTGTATTAGGTTTAAAAATAATCGGTTTTAATTCCGTGCCATTTGCAAATAATTTACCTTGAACATGGAAGATCGCATTCTTATTGAATTTGACTTGAACACCTGGCTCTATCTCAAGCTGGGTGTCGAAATCTATAGTTACATTGTCTGAGACGATATATGGACTTTTTGATAGTTTCCAGATACCATTCTGGAAACCACTTACGTTTGTTCCCCGAGTAATGTTTTCTGGTGAATAAATTAAAATAATATTTAAAATAAAAAGGGTTATAATCACTTGTGCTAGGTAAGTTTTTCTCATTTAATGCCCACACAATAACTTATGATAATTAAATTATAATATATTTTTTCAAAAACTTGAAATATAAAATTATTCCAAATTTCGAGGGCCTATTCCATGAATTCTTAATGAATTTATTCTTAATTATGAGTTAGATCCTTACTCGTGAATATTTCTTAGAGAGGTGAAATATATGATATATATATGATATATATATGATTATATAAAAAATTACGGATATTTTCACCCAAAAAACTTAGGTTATAAAAATATCTATTTGTGAGTACCGATTAATTATTTCACGTGCAAGTTTCAAGTTTTTACTATTTACCCCAATAATTTTACCCTTATCGCGCATATCAACTTCTACATAAGCAACTTGTGATTTGTTGTCATTCTTTTCTTTTATTGTAACATTCTTAATTGGGAATTCATAAAAAATATTTCGTATAAATTCTTCGATCTTGGTTGAATATTCTATCAATTTTATATTCTTTTTTAATATTCTTCTTAAATGTCTTATGTTATTCGCTTTTTGACCTATAGCCTTTTTCAATTGGCCAGTATCCACAATAAAAACTATCATGTCATTATTTTCAAAACAGTCCTTGATCCGGGCATTTGTAATGCCCTCGAAAAGTGCAATATATCTCATTGTTTGGTCATTTAATTTAATGGTTCCCATCAATGTTGCTTCCAGGAAAAATTCAAATTATAGATCGCGTTTATCGTTTCATTATTTTAATTGCATAATATTGGATTTGCCAGGTCTAATTACAGTTAATACTGAAATCGGAAAAGGTTTTGCACAACTGGAACCCAACTCGATATTAGTCCCCTTGAAATTATGAGTTGAGATCTTTTTATATTCATTTAAATCATCAATAAAACCTTGCGGGCAATTCGAACTAATAATGATCAATTTAGCCTTTCCAGCTTTTAATGCTTTTTTTGCCTCGTTGATGCCAAAATATACTTTGCCTGTAGAAACTAAAGTTCGTAATGCCTTGTTAATATCCATTTTAAATGTTCCTCCTTGGATTGTAGATACTGGATTTCGTTCTATTTTAAATTATTTAAGTGGTTTGTAAATTAAATTTACAGCACCTGTACCTAGTGTAACGGGTTGACCAACAATAATATTCTCAGCTACACCTGCCAATTTATCAACCTCACCAATAATGCCTGCCTGTAATAAATGTGTACTGGTAATTTCAAATGCAGCTCGCGCGAGTACACTTGACTTTCTACCAGAAATACCATGGCGACCAATAGCTTTAACCACACCTTCACAGCTCATAACATCCGAAACGAGCATTATATGTCTGATATCAACTGTTAACCCCTGTTCCTGAAGTGTGCGTGACGCCTCATATATAATTGCATTTCGTGCAGCTTCAATACCTAATGTATCATAAATCTCTATAATGCCGTTTGTAGTGGTTCGGGAGATATCAATACCGTCTAACTCCAAAACCTTTGCTAAATTTGATCCTTCGGTATAGACAACAAAACCTTCTGCCTCTTTACTAATAATTGCACGACTTATGCCTTCTATACCTTTAATTGTAACATTTTTTACATCACCTAGTAGGATTTGTAAAGCCTTATATGAATTTTCTTTGGTTTTTACTGTGAACATATCTCCTTCACGTTGTACATTTAAATTGGATTTGGTTCTTAGTATTGTTTCTAATTCATCTACAGTAATTAATTTACGATTTAACATTTCAGGTAATGGCAATATTTTTATTGTCATATGGGGTATGTCTATTTCAAGATCTGAAACATCAATAAGTCGGCTTACCTCTATCTCTGATATTACCTTTTTGATCTCTTCCATATTGTTTCTAATGTGATCCTCAAGATGTATTTCCATCATGGGTGTGCTTGGTGAGCGACGGGCATCCACGATCTCAATTAATCGTGGTAAACCCAATGTTACATTAATCTCGGCTACCCCTGCATAGTGAAACGTACGCATAGTCATCTGCGTCCCAGGTTCACCAATAGATTGTGCAGCTAATATTCCAGCAGACTCATGTGAATCTATTTGATGTTCAAAATAATTGTCATCAATTGTTTTAACGATCTTTTTCATCTGTGTTTTATTGACTTTACGATCTACAACGAAATTTAATATATTATCAATTTGAGCTGAATTAAATACCAACTTTTCATCTGATAAAGCATCAAATAATAACTCAATTTTGTATAAAATCTCTTTGAGTTGTTTTTCATTTAAGTTTTTATCGAATAATTTAATACCCAATCTTACCAGTTCAGATTCTGGAACCTTGATTTTATTTTTATTTGTGATCTTTTTTAAGGTAGGTTCTAATGTTTGGACTGTAAATGTTTTGTATTCAACATCTTCTTCAGTCGTCTCATCATCTTTGCCGGTTGCCTGTTTTTTCGATCTTTTACCTTTTTTATCCTTAGATTTAGCAACTTTTTTCTTTTTATCAATTTCTTCTTCTTTTAATATAATTGTTGATCCCATCGATACTCCAGCAGGTAATTCGTCTTTAATTGGGGTATAATCATGCAATTTTTTTACGGGTTTATTTTCAATATCTTTAAAATCACCTAATTTAACAAATCTTGATAAAACTTTAAAATCAGATAATTTTAGATAAGTTAGATTTTTATTATTCTGAGCAAAATCCGGGATAAACTCTACATTTTTGTTTTTATATGGTTTGGGTTTTGTTTCAATTTCATCTATCGTAATTTTATATTTTACACCTTTTCCTTTTATATTTACATAAGCATTGATAGGCAGTTCGAGTTGCATATCTTGCAATTTAAAATTAACACCGTACCAAGCCACACCTTTCGTATTTAATATTTCTGAAAAAGAAGTAAGCTCCTTCGCTTCGGATACAACTAATAGTAAACCCTGTTTCAGAAGTTCTTCAGATTTAATTTTTGACCCGGTTAATTTCTTTTCTAACTTTGGGTTCTTACTCTTTTTTGAGGATTTGTTATCTGGATTATCTGATTTGTTAGTTTTCTTCATATACAGGCCTCCAAAATTTAAAGTGTGCCAATATCTTCACTATCTTCCATTTCCGGTTCAGATTCAGCGAGTTCTATTTCGCGTTCACCATAACCAAAATGATCTTTCCTTTTCATCTTATCTATGGTTTTAAGGTTATCTGCTTCAAAACCTAAAATATTACTTATGATTGATTCATAGTCACTAGCATCACCTTGAACACTTTTAGTTGGATCTATACCATCATCACCATAGCTGAACTGAATAATATGATTTGCAGTATTTCTTACAGTACCATCACTTATTACTTTTAAATCTTCCAGTGCATTAATTAATCTCCGCTGCATATAACCTGAACGTGATGTACGCACTGCAGTGTCAACCAAACCCTCACGACCACCCATACTATGAAAGAAATATTCGGTAGGGGTTAATCCTTTTTTATAACTTGAAGAGACGAATCCTTTGGCTTTTGCACCTAAATCATATTTTTTGAAATGAGGTAATGTCCTATTCTGGTATCCTCGACTTATACGCTCACCACGCACTGCCTGTTGACCCACTGAACCGGCCATTTGCGTTAGATTCAACATCGAACCTCTTGCACCAGATCGGGCCATCAGTACTGCCGAGTTCTCCAGACCTAAGTATTTTTCTGCAATTATGCCTGCAGTGTCTCTAGCTTCGGATAATACTTTCATGGCTTCTACTTCTAAGGTCTCTTCTAATGATCGACCAGGTAATTGTTTTAATTGCCCTTTGTTATATTGATCTACCAGTTCGTCAACTTTATCTGAAGCGTCGGTCAAATTCTTTTCTACTTCGTAACGTGCATCATCAGGTATATCCTCATCATCGATACTAGTACTGAATCCGATCTGAGATATCGCCCCGATCGATAATCTTGTAACATCATCAAGAAACTTTCTTCCCCGCTCTGAACCATAATCACGCGTGATCCGGTCTAAGATCTTACCTTTGAATGCACCTATTGCATTCTCGTCTATTGTTCCAGATAATAATTTGCCATTTCTGATCCTTACATATGAATCGTTTTTACAATTTTGCCCCAAGCAAACATTACATTTTTCGCATATAGACGATCTAAGATCCATGCTTAGGTCCTCGGGGAGTAATAGACCAAATATCTGTTTTCCTGTCCAAAAGTTCTTGCCCGTTTTCTTATCAATGATCTCTGCCGGTGGAAGATTTGAGACATAATCTGTTGTTAATCTTGATAATAATGTTATTATATTATTATATGTTAAATATTTATCTCCATGTGTGAACAAATATATCCCGGTTATATGGTCATGAATCGCACCCATCACTGGTCCACCAAAACGTGGTGATAATATGTGTTCCTGAACACGCATTAGAATCCTCGCCTCTGCTCTCGCCTCCTCGCTCTGAAGTGCGTGAAGGTTCATTTCATCACCATCAAAGTCTGCATTATATGGTGGACAGACCGATAGATTCAGTCGAAATGTTTTAAATGGCATAACTCGCACTTCATGAGCCATCATCGACATCCTGTGTAATGATGGTTGTCGATTGAATAGAACAATATCCCCATCTATTAAATGCCGCTCAATAATAAAACCAACTTCAAGTTTCTCACTTAATGTTTCGCAGTTTTTATCAGTAACCTTTATTCTATGACGATCTGTGCGTATTACATAATTTACTCCGGGATACACCTCAGAACCGCGCTCAACCATTTCACGACATACATCCATATTATAATTATTAACTCTGATTGGTACGGTCAATTCAGTTGCAGCCTCCTTGGGTATACCCACTTCATTTATGGATAAAAGAGGATCAGGTGATATTACCGTTCGCGCAGAAAAGTTTACACGTTTACCAGATAGATTTGACCTAAATCGGCCTTCTTTACCTTTAAGTCTTTGTGCGAGTGTCTTCAATGGCCGACCCGAACGGTGTCGAGCAGGCGGTATCCCCGAGGTCTGATTATCAAAATATGTTGTTATATGATATTGTAGTAATTCCCATAGATCCTCAACAATAAGCTGAGGTGCACCTGCATCTCGGTTTTCTTGAAGTCGTTGATTTATTCGAAGGACATCAACTAGTTTATGAGTAAGGTCATCTTCCGATCTATCACCGGATTCCAGGGTAATTGATGGTCTTACAGTGACTGGTGGTACTGGTAGTGCAGTTAAAATTGTCCACTCTGGTCGTGCGATCTCCATATTTACACCTACTAAGGCTAGATCATTATTTGGAATTCGCTCCAATCTCGACCGAACCTCTTTTGGAGTAAGTTTGTGTCCCTCTTCTCGATAACTTGTAGGTTTATCCAGGGTGATCTTTAATTGATTCTCGTCGCAATATGGGCAAACTTTACTAGTTGAAGCAACTTTGATTATATCGTTAGTCGTCACTATTAAATCGAATAGGTCTGAATCTTTTTTACGTATATCATTGATCTTGATCATATTTTCTTTTATCTGTTTATTATTGATTAGAACTCTACCACATACTCTACATGTGCTTTTTAACAAATTCTTAATTAATTTGGTATAGCCCACGTGAATAACTGGCATAGCCAAGTCGATGTGCCCAAAATGTCCAGGACACTCATCCACTTTTCGCCCACAGGTTTTACAACGTAAACCAGGCTCAATGACACCTAATCGTAAATCCATTAAACCCATATCAATTGGAAAACCATCATCATCATAAGTATCAGCTGTGATAATCTTCGTACTGGATATCTTTCTAATTTCATGAGGGGACATTAAGGTAAATTTGATACCTTTGATCCGTTTAGGAATGGCAGTTATCATCTCAAATCCTCCAGCTGTAATCGTAATGCAACACCCATTGATTTTAACTCGTCTAAGAGTAATTTAAATGCATAACTTGTCTGGACTGGGAATATATTTGCATTATCGCCACATAACGGGCATCTAAGAAATCCACGACGGTCCAGCATGGCTACATGACCACATTTGGAGTTCCCACATATATATTGTGTCGTACCATCGGATTCGTCCAATAATCTATCTTTGATCACCATTGATGCGCCATGAGCAATTAGGCAGTCACGTTCCATCTCTCCAAAACGTAAACCACCCTGGCGTGCTCGACCCTCTGTAGGCTGTCGAGTAAGGATCTGTACTGGGCCACGAGAACGTACATGAAGTTTTCCTGAGACCATGTGATGTAATTTTTGATAAAATATTACGCCTTGGAAAATCTCGGCTTCCAAACGTTTGCCTGTTAATGGATCGTATAGGACTTCCTTACAGTTATGTTTATAACCACATTCAATAAGTTCTTTTCTTAATTTTTCTTCCGGTTCGCCAGAAAAAGCTGTGCCATCAATAAATCTACCATTCATCGACCCTATCTTACCCCCGAGCATTTCCAGAACATGAGCTATTGTCATCCGCGATGGAATGGCATGAGGGTTGATAATTAGATCAGGACAAATGCCATCTTCATTGAATGGAAAATTCTCTCCGCTCAGAACATTACCAATTACACCCTTTTGCCCATGACGTGAGGCAAATTTATCGCCTAACTCCGGAATACGTTCATCTCTAACTCTTACTTTGACCATTTTTGACCCATTTTCTGAGGCGGTTATCATAACACTGTCTACATAACCAGATTCTCCATGCCTGACAGTGATCGATGTCTCACGGCGTTTTTGAGGTGTCAGAAAATCGGTTTGCTCCTCTAAGAACCGTGGTGGTGATGTCTTACCAATCAATACATCACGTCCAACAACCTTAACTTCGGGAGCAATTAATCCGTCTTCTTCTAAAGTATTATATGATACATCAACACGCGCACCGCGAACATCAGGGCTTGGAATCTGGAAATGATCTTCCTGACCACCGGGATAACGCCGTTCTTCGGCCTGATATGTACGCAAAAATGTGGACCTTGCGAGACCACGTTCAATAGATGATTTATTAATTATCAGAGCATCTTCCATATTATATCCTTGATATGATAGCACGGCAACAACAAAGTTCTGCCCGGCAGGGCGTTTTGCAAAGTTGACAAATTCCATCCCTTTAGTTTTAGTAAGTGGAATTTGAGGATAATGCAGTAGATGTTGGCGTGTATCGGGGCGTATTCGATAATTGGATGCACTCAAGCCAAGTGATTGTTTTGACATTCCTGCTCCCATTGTATTTCGCGGAGAAGCATTATGCTCGGAATACGGTACAAGGCCAGCACAAATACCCAAGATTACCATGGTATCTATCTCACAATGAGTGTTGTCGGAATTGATAGTCTCAGGAGTGATCGCGATGTAAGTATTTTCTTCTTCTTCAGCGTCAATAAATTCAATAATACCTTCCATGACCAGGTCTTGGAACGTTATTTTGTGATTTTGTAGTCCCTCAAGATGTTTCTTAGTTAGGGTCAGTTTTCCTTTTTTTGTTACCAGCAATGGTCTACGTAGGCGCCCCTCATCACAATTTATTATAACTGAATTCATGTATTCATTATATCGGATGTTAACCTCATTCGATTTTTCCGGCGGTATGCAAATTGAACTATTCCTCCGCCTTTCACGAAGTTCGTCCACTAAAACTTTTGGTGAATCGGTAATACCAATTAAATTACCGTTTACATAAACTTTGGCACCTGGTACATTTTCTCCGGATATTGGTTTAATTCCATAATCTAATAATAAGTCAATAATCTTTTTATCATCATATCCTTCAGAAATATCAACAACAAGGGCACAATTCTTTACTAAACCACAATTTTGGCCTTCTGGCGTCTCGTTGGGGCATAATCGACCCCATTGAGTCGAATGAAGATCACGAGCCTCGAAATGTGGTTGGCTGCGTGTTAAAGGTGATGTTACTCTGCGCAAGTGGCTAAGCGTACTCATATTACAGGTTCTATCCAATAATTGCGAAACCCCGGCACGGCCACCAACCCAGTTACCGGTTGCCAGAGCATGTAACATACGTTGAGTTAACACATCAGGTCTTATTGCCGAACTAATTTTGAGGCTACGTTTTCGTGCAAGACTGCGTTCCAGTTGATATTTTAAGTCCTTTAATAGGTTCGTAAACGCCACACGGAAAAGATTTTCCATAAGGTCACCTGACAGTTTCACACGTTTGTTAGCATAATGGTCCTTATCATCTTGCTCTCGCAAACCCAAAGCTAATTCGAGCACATTTCTAGCAATCCTACCAAGATACACTGCCTTTTTTACTCTATCCATTTTAGAGTCACCCAGATGTGGTAATAAAGACCTATCTATGATTGATTCAACTTTTTTCTCCCTATACTCTTTTGCCTGACCAGTTGCAAACTTTTTCTCAAGATAATTAATTGCATCTTCAGTTGTTTTTACATTATATTCATTGACACATTCCTCGATGTTTGCAAGCACGATATTTAGCATTTTCGGATCACTTACTATTGCATTTGAAATATCTTCATCATCTTCCATACCCAATGCTTTCATTAGAATTACCAAAGGGATTTGTCCGGAAGCTGTTGGTATCGAGGCGATCAATATTCCGTCTTTACGTTTTTCAATGAAAGTAAGTGCACGATAACCTTCTCGTTGTGAAAATACTTTTGCAACTTCAACGGCACGACCATATCGTTCATTATATTCGACCATAACTCGGTTTGGTGCTAAGTCTTCTAAGGAAATCAAAACGCGTTCTGTACCATTGATGATAAAATATCCGCCAGTGTCTAATGGATCTTCACCAAATTCTATCAATTTATCAAGATATTCTTCATCAGTTAGCTCTCTATCACTTCTTATGTTTTCACGATAAATAGAACATTTTTTGGATTTGACCATGACGGGTAATTCGCCAATGACAACTTTTTCAACTTCACGATCTATACCATTTTCTACAATAATGAATTCTAAATATATATGTGCTTTATATGTTAAATTCCTAAGTCGCGATTCTAATGGTGTAAGTTCATGTGTCGCTCCATTTGCTTCTTTTGCAACAGGGTTGCCCACAGTTATTCGACCTAATCTAATATCTATATTATCTTCACCCATTTTATCTACATCAAGTCTGATGATTCCACGTTCATCATCAACATCACCAATACGAATGCTATCAATTATTCGTTGCATTCTACTGTTTGGGTTATCATGTGTTGGTAAAAAGTCATTATATGATGCTAGATGATGGTTAACAACACTTCTATTTGCAAAAAAAGCTTCGACAATCTCGCGCATAAAAAATCACCTAATAATTATATAATCTCTATCACAATTCTATAAAACTCAGCCACTCCACAAGTCTGGCTTTCACGTAATATCTTAACCACATCTCCGACTTTTGCACCAATCCTTTTTACAACGGGATCTGTAATTAAGATTTTAGGTAATTGGTCTTTTTTAAGATCTAAATTCTTCAAAACCGTATCAACTTCATTTTCTAATAGTATTTCATGTTTAGGTACAAGTTGATGACTCATCACATCAATTTTTGTCATATTTCCATCCCCTCTTTTTTATTAAAAATAAATCAGTTACATACAACATTTACTTATTATGAAACTTTCCATCCGTTTTTAACCTTTTTCAAACCTTAAACATTAAACGGGCCCGGGGGGATTCGAACCCCCGGCCACCTGGTATCTTCATCTCGTTTTGATTGTCACAACCATCATATTAAAGTACAATATTACCGGGTTAAAAGCCAGATGCTCTATCTAGGGATATACAAACAAATCAATATCAATATATCCTACCTAGCTGAGCTACGGGCCCTTATGGGTATTTTTCAAATCGCTCTTCATAATGAACTTGATCAAATGCCCCTTTTTCCCAAACACTTTAATTCCTAAGTTTTTATATTTTTTATTTATATAGCTTACACTATCAAAAACTTCTCATTAAGAATGTAATGTAGCACCCTCAATATATTTATAGTATATATAATTTATGATAAATTACCAGTTAATAGATTATCTAATAATTTATATCTCTAAAGAACTTAATAAAATATTCGGTTCGCAATTATTTTTAAAGTGGTTTGTATTTCTAAATGTAATGCTGTCATAATTAGAATAATTTAAGAATAATGAGCACATATTATGACTTAGGTTAGATGTCAAATATTACCGATATAAAAGGAACTTTTTTACGCAGATCTTTACATTCATTATCAGCATTGATTATTATATTTTATCTATTCCCTGCAACAATCTTTGGAGTGCCATCCTATTTATATATGATACTTTTTCTAATTATAGTGCCTTTAACTATTGAAACCATTAGACTCAATAAAAATACCTTGATCATAGGATTGCACGATTATGAGCGAGATCATGTTGCATCTTATATGTGGTTAACGTTCGGTGCAACCATTTTGATTTTATTTTTTCCACAACAGATCGCTGCACCGTGTATTGTTGCCACGGCCTTTGGTGATCCGGCAATAGGTTTGACCAAGCCATATCGACGCAGGTTTATGGTCTTAATCACATTCTTTATCTGTCTTGCCGTTTTTATTGTTTTTAAATATTTTTTGTTGGTAGCATTATTTGCCGCCGCCTTGACATTTATTGCCGAGTCATTTGAGTTCAAAATCCGTGTGCGGTTACGGCCAAATTTGTTTTGGAGCAGAAGCAAACGCAAGTTTTCGACTTTAAAATCGTTCTTTAACTTTCTATTTCGAACAGATGATGATTTCACTATGCAACTGATTCCAGCACTAATATTGTTTCTGTTTTTCCTTATAATGCCAGAACTAATGCCACCGCAGATACTGCATCCATTACCATCATTACTACCCTACTCGTAAAAGGATGATACTTGAATTTGATCCCATTACTCTTCAAAGTCGGGTGTCAAAATTATTCGTTTTAATAGATTACCGCTATGTGCCTCTTCAAAACATTCTTTTATCTGGCTCATTGGTTTAATATCAATGAATGGTTTAATTTGTATTTTACCATCAAGAACCAGTTGCAACACTTCAGGATAATATTTAGGTAGGCAACCCCAAGTTCCTATTATCTCTGCATCATAAGCCATTAATTTGCTCAGATTATATTCATTCTTTTTAACTCCAAATCCGACCCAGATAATTTTACCTATAAACGATAGCAGTTCCAAAGCAATTGCTTGGCCACCACCAGAGCCTGTAACTTCAAATATCTTCCAGCCAAAATTATGCGGTAAATTATTTGATTTGCAAATGGTCTTGAATTCATCTTTGATTTGTTTAGGTTCTTTGTTCATGGAATTAATGACATGATCAGCACCGAAGTTCAATGAACGCTGTAGTTTTTCATCGTCCACATCTATGCCAATTACAGTATTTGCCCCGAATGCTTTAGCCATTTGCGTGATATAGACACCCACTCCTCCACCTGTGCCGATCACGAGTATATTATCTCCGTCTTTTACTTCAGCACGTACACACGCTTGGTAGGGCGTGGTTACCGCATCGGCAATTACTGCCAGTTCTTCTAATTCAAATCCATTTCGATCATTTACAATACATAAATTCTCAACTGGGACAGGAATATAATCGGAGAAACCACCATATATGCCAAGACTATTTCCAGGCATCATTTGTTTTAGGCAGCGATTACCACGGCCTGCTCGGCAAATATCGCAATTATTACATGGCATGACCGCAGGAATTATCACTTCTTTTCCAACATAACTCTCATCACCAGCCACCACCACACCGCTTATTTCATGACCAAGGGTTAGCGGTGGTTTAGATACAGTTGGCACTCCATAATAGAAATACCCCAGATCGGTATGACAAACTCCACAACCCACCACCTTAACAAGCACATCACCTGAATTCAATTTTGGAACTGGTATGCTTACTAACTCCAATTTACCTTGTGTAACTTCACCGGTCTCACGATCTTTCGTGGTTGGTTGAACCATTTGCCAAGTTTGAATCTTTTCTGGAATCTCCAACATTTTATCTCCTCCCTAATAAAAAACATGATGCGATTTAATACTCGATCTGTAAAAACAGTATAAATTGGTGATTAACCTAAAGATATTTAGAGGTTTTGAAAAAAAAATATGTAAATAATGTAATATAATTAAGGTTTTGGATTTTATTATATTTGGTTTGGTTATTGCTTTAGTGTTGTCTTGAATAGTTATTGTAGAATTGTGGTCCTGATTATTTATTATTTGACTGTAGTCGGGTTGAATTATTGTTGAGCTGGAAAATTACAATTCAGCATTAACTCCTTTCGACTACGGTTCATCGTCAATTCATCTTGATTACAGTTCAGTATCAATTCAGTTCGATTACGATTCAGTAAAAATTATTCATTCCCAGGTATTCCACATGCATCTGCTCTGCACTGACGACACAACCTGAATTGTGGAATTACGGTTTCAGCCATTGCACGTGCAATTTTTAGCTCCTCACAGGTTGGTGGTTGCAATTGTGCAAAGTTACCTAATGGTATGAGCGGCATAATGTTCATCATATATACACCAAGTTGTGAACACTTTTGTGCGATATCCAGGATATGATCATAATTGATCTGTGGTATCAGAACCGTATTGATCTTTACCACCATCCCATGTTCTACCGCAGCCTCGACACCTGCTAACTGACACTTAACAAGAGCTTCACCGCAGGCTTTTCCAGTTAACCGATGGCCATCAAAGTTGATGCTCTGATATATTTCCCCTGCTATCTCCGGGTCGATCGCATTTATTGTGACAGTAATAAATGCCACACCATTTTCTTTTAACATTTCAAGTTTTTCTTCTAATAAAAGACCATTGGTACACACACATAATTGGATTTCAGGCACATGTTCATGAAGTAATTGCAATGTCTTAAATGTATCCGGATTGAACAACGGCTCACCGGGTCCGGCTATACCAACAACATGTAAACATGGGTCATGGTCTAGTGCAGCTAATGTTAAGTTTAAGGCTTCCTGCGGTCCAATAATTTTGCTTGTTAACCCTGGGCGTGATGCGTGATAAAAATGTGAGATGCGCCTGTCACAAAAATTGCATTGAATATTACATTCTCTAGCCACGGGTAGATGTAACCGGGATATCCGAAAATGTGCAACTTCACTATAACATGGGTGTAGTTGGGCCATATGCCCATGTGGATCCTCTATTTCAACCATTTTTATTACCTTAATTGATCATTATCATGCTTATCATGTGATCTATTTCGCGTATAAATTACCTTAAATCTTTCCAAGTGATTTCTATAGCATAAATTACAATCCTCGCCCAGGGCTGCTAATAATTGAGTTGTTACCGGCTCTAAATGAACATCAATATCCAGCGATTCATAAGTTTCCACGAGTTCTAATAATCGCGGCTCTTCGGTTATTGTTCTGCGTTCCCAACCTTGATCGAGAAGGACCTCGTGCCGATCTTTACAGGACATTATATCACTTAACATCGTTTCATTTTATTCAAATCGGTCAAATATACAAGTATAGTAAATAAAATATAAATCATTCATAAATACAATTTTCATTTAATATAAATATTTTTTAATAATTCTACATTCATAATTGAATAGGTAAGAAATTATATGTATGTCGTAATATTTATAATCTAGTGATTTATGATTGGTACAAAGTCATAACAATTTGAGGAATTTTCAAATGTCGAAGATATGCTTGGGATTAGAGGGAACAGCACATACAATTGGTGTTGGAATTATATCTGATGATGGCTTGATCCTGGCAAATAAATTTAAAATGTATCACCCAGCCGAAGGTGGCATTCATCCACGCGAAGCCGCTAATCATCATGCACAACATATTGTTCCTCTCATCGAAGAGGCAATGATCTCTGCAAATATCTCGTACCGCGACCTGGATCTGATCTCATTCTCACAAGGTCCCGGCCTGGGGCCATGTTTAAGAACCATAGCAACATCGGCGCGTGCTCTGGCACTAACACTTAATTTACCAATAATCGGGGTTAACCATTGTGTAGCACATATTGAGATCGGCCGGCTTACTGGTACAAAAGACCCGATTCTTTTATATGTTTCCGGAGGCAATACTCAAGTAATTGCCTTTGTAAAAGGAAAATACCGTGTATTTGGTGAGACATTAGATATTGGAATAGGAAATATGTTGGATAAATTTGGTAGGTTTGTGGGATTACGTTTTCCCGCAGGCGGGGCAATAGAAGAGCTTGCACTCAAAAAACCACAAAACTTTATTGAACTACCATACTCTGTCAAGGGTATGGACATATCATTTTCCGGTGTTCTTACCGCATCACAAAATTTGTATAAAAAGGGTAAGAGTTTAGAGAATTTATGTTATTCAATTCAGGAGGTAACCTTTGCAATGCTCACAGAAGTAACCGAACGCGCCATGGCGCATACTGAGAAGGCGGAAGTATTATTGGGTGGTGGTGTTGCTTGCAATAAACGTTTGCAAAACATGATAAAACAAATGGCAGTTGAACGTGACGCTAAATTTTTCGTGCCAGAAAAAGGTTTATGTATTGATAATGGCGTCATGATCGCATGGCTTGGGTTGATCATGCATAATGCAGATATTGAAATGAGTGTAGAAGATACTGTAGTACGACAACGATTTAGAACTGATGAGGTAGATGCCAGTTGGCGTTAAGAGATTTTTTTTGGATTATTAAAAATAAACGCAATTCATTTAATGAAGAAAACATCGTTTATTCATGTTAAATTCATGTTAAATACCCCATACAAGAGAAATCTTTTAATATATAATTTCCCTATACATATAATGCGATTCGATTGGAGGATAAAAAAATGGCAAAGAGAGGAAGAAAACGTAAGAACGTGGTTTCATCGACAACTAGTCCCAGTACTGAGACTGATGATGATAAGATATTGTATCTGGGCATTGATTTTGGTACAGCTCAAACTTCAGTGGCGGCTAATAATGGAATAAAAGAGACAATACGAAGTGTTGTGGGTTGGCCTAAGGATGTAATAGCTAGAAAATACTTAAAGCAGCCAATTCTATTTGGTGACGAAGCATTAAAAAATCGGCTTGCCCTTGATATTTATCGACCATTGGAAAAAGGGATTATTAAAGATACTGCCAAGGATATGGAAGCTGCAAAAGAATTAATAAAATATGCAATTGAAATGGCAAAGGGTAATGGTGATTATAATAAGATCTACGGTGTAATAGGTGCGCCGGCACTAACAGATCATGTAAATAAACAAGCCTTAACCGCTACTGCACATGAAGTGTTAGATTCTGCCATGGTTGTCAGTGAACCTTTTGCGGTTGCATATGGATTAAATAAATTAAATAATGCCTTGGTAATTGATATTGGCGCAGGTACGGTTGATCTATGTCGAATGCATGGTACACTGCCAACAGAAGAAGATGAGGCATCATTACCAAACGCTGGTGATCATATTGATGATATATTATTAGAAGGCATTCGAAAGCGGTACAAAGGTGCACAAATTACAATCAATATGGCTCAAGAATGGAAAGAAAAGTTCGCATTTGTGGGTTCTGCCGGTTCAACGGTCAATGTCGAGTTCCCAATGGCAGGGAAAAGCAATAATGTTGATATAACTACAGAATTGGGAAAAGCATGTGAAAGTATAATGCCAAATATTATTGAGATCACGAAAAAGATGGTTTCGACTTACGACCCGGAATTTCAAAGTGAAATACGGAAAAATATAATTCTTGCCGGCGGCTGCAGTCAAATTCACAATCTAAAGGACTATATTGAAGATAAAATGAAACCATTTGGTGGCGGAGAAGTCACGATCGTAAAAGATCCGATTTATGCAGGAGCGGTGGGCGCCCTAAAGCTTGCCCGTGAAATGCCGGAAGGTTATTGGGAAGAAATTAAGATTAAATAATATTGATAGTTATTTATAAGTTTAATATATTATAATTAAAAGTTAACTTAATGATGCTTAACTTTGATTATACTATATATCAACAAAATAAAACCCCTCAGTTATCTTCAAATTTAAAATTGATGATTATTGACCCCATGTTAAATTAATAAAATATAAACAATTTAATTGGTTTTGAAAAGAATTTGGTGCAATAAATGGAACAAATGAATATATACAAAGAAATTGCCTCTGAAATAAAAGAAAAACTTGGTACAAACCATGTAAGCACAATAATCCAAACAGATGTCCAATATTCAAAAGTGAAACATTTAAGCACTATTCCACAATTTTTAATTATAGTAGAGGAATTTGATAAATTCACAATTAACATGATAACAGAAGTTCTCGAAAATTATCCCAATACGATCAAAACACCATTTGTGGTTGAATATAAAGATCTCGAAGGAATGTTAGACAGTATTCCCCGGTCTTTTATTAATATGAAAAAGAGCTATCAGGTATTAGAAGGCAACGATATTACTGAAATGATCCAGCCACCTTCTTACGAACATTTTCGGGCACAGACCGAATTGATATTACGAAACGATGTTTTAAAGGTTCGGCGAGATCTGATCCGAGTATTACTCAATCAAACCAGCATTACAAAGCATGTCAAAGAATTAAGCATGATCGCGTTGAACAGCATACGCAATTATTATCAAATTGTCGAGCCAGAACTTCAAACTACTGAAGAGATAATTGAGAGGTTCAATATAGATTTCCCCAAGGGTAAGAGTTCATTAAAAGATATACTGGAATATACATATAGAAATCTAAAAGCTGATGAAAACAAAAAGGAAGAAGAAACGAAAGAGACAAGAAATGAAATTATCTCAATTATAATATCAACATTAGACGATGTACTCCAGCCGCTTTTAATTGAGATAGATTCTTTGGGAATAAAATTGGAAAAAATTCTGATAAATGAATCTGATAAATTACCATATGAGGAATTTATCAAAAAGTATGGTGAGGAGATACATACACTTCAAGAAGAGATGTATAAAGAATTCCATCAAAATGCGATGAAGGAGCAAGAAAGTTTTCGAAATGAATTGGATCTGAAGTTTCGTGAACGCGAAATAAAATTGATAGACAGGTATGATCAAGAAATAGTAAATTTACAAAATAAATCTGAAAGTGATCTTAAAGCTTTGGAAACTTCGTTTACAGATGATTTAGAACAACGGACCGAAAAGGTAGTTAATGAGAAATTAAGGATAAAACGTGAAGAACTTGAACAGGAATACAACGATAAATTAAGAAAAACCAAAGATGAACTCGAATTCAAATATATTACCACAGATCTGCAAGATAAAGAGGAAAAGTTGAGAAAAGAATACCAGAGTTATGAAAAAAAGTTACGAGAGAATTTTCAAGCAAGAGAGAAAGACTTTGTACGTGACCTTGATATAAAAGAAAGGAATTTTAAAGGGGGCTTAGAACTTGAATATAAGGCCAAGTTGGAAGACGAGAAGGAAAGTATGCGCAAAGACTTCGAGATCGAGTTGGAAGGTGCAATAGAGCGTAATCTACGTAAACAAGAACGACGTTTAATGGCAGAGATGGCCCGGCGTGAAAAGACACTTGAACGTACCCTGACCCAAGAGTCAAAAAGGAAAGAAAAGGAACTATTGTCAGAGTTCAAGAAGAATTTACAGACAAAAGAGAATGAAGTAAAAATGAAACTACAAGTAGAATATGAGCGAGCCATAGGTAAACTGGAATCAAAGAGATCTGGAGAACTCATGAATTTGATCGAAAAGGAATTAGCAATAAGGTATAAAGAGATCGAAAAAATTCAGGTTGATCTAATAAAGGCATTTCAGTTTGAAAAGAACGCTGGAGATAGCCAGAGAATATCGCCTCAAATCGAATTTGCACGTAATTTTATACATCCACCAAAAAAAGGTGAGATCAAGAATGAAAAAGATTTATTTTCCAAAATACTTAGCGATAATCGCTCATTAACAGATGGCCTAAGTAAAAAGAGTAGTAAAAAAGCATCTTAATTGTGTATATTATCGTTTCTTTTGCAAAGCAACTTTTTTATTAGTTTGGCTTTTTTAATTTTATATATACCTGCCATACCATCCCAAGTTATTTCACTATCAATAACCCTTATGCGTTTTTTAAACAACGGTGAGTCGGTTACCAAGGTTTCAAACTCACCACCCTCACCACCGGTACATACATAGCAAGTCTCATGCAATTTCGAAAGTTCGTCGATAGCTTTATGATCCAATTCTCTCCCCAACCAGTCAGGCCCCAACCCGTCTGCGGCAACGGCACTTATAATTATCGTAAAACCGGCATCGACCATTTCAGATAACATAGTCTTGGGCTGGAGTTTCCAAAGCGGTGTAAAGTTTGTAAGATCCAAAGATGAACATATCTTATCGATCCGCTTGCGTTGATAATTCGAGTATATAGCGCCATTCACCAAGCCAGTGATATGATATCGTTCTTTTGCTTCATTGATGGCGGTTGTCAGATCATCCAATTCGATTTCTTTTTCACCTTCAGTTGTATTTGATATTATTGGGATGCCCATAGCTTGTGCTTGTAGTTTTGTAAGCTCGATGTTAGGTACATGGTACATATATGACTCCGGGTTTTTTGATACTATAGTGATCAAACATTTAACCTCATGACCGGATCTCATTACATTATAGATCGAATATAGCGAGTCTTTGCCACCTGAAAATAATGCTCCGAGTTGCATGATTGATAAAAGTATGTATTGGATAATAAAGGTTTATACAATATACTTGAAACTATCTTTTCAATAAGAGTCACAAATTATAAGATTGAATAATATATTAACCCGAAACCAAGGAGGATGAATTCATATGACCGAGGTAGTGATAGTAAATGGTGCAAGAACGGCAGTAGGTAATTTTGGCGGAACTTTGAAAGATATTAAAGCATTGGATCTAGGTGCGCTTGTTATCAAAGAAGCGATAAAACGTGCAGGTTTAAAGCCAATAATAACCGAAAAAATAAGATCTTGCAGGCCAGACATTTTTGGTGACTTTGATAAAACAGATATCAACAATAAATATTATGATTATGATGAGTCTGGAACTGCAATCTATTTTGACGAAGTTATCATGGGCCATGTGCTCCAGGGCTCGCAGGGGCAGAACACGGGCCGCCAGGCATCCATTTATGCCGGGCTACCTGAAGAGACCAATGCAATAACCGTAAACAAAGTCTGTGCATCTGGCATGAAAGCAATAGCTCTTGCGGCTCAGGCGATCAAATCCGGGGATGCAGAGGCAATTGTAGCGGGTGGTATGGAAAATATGAGCAGCGCGCCTTACAGTTTACCAAAGGCACGTTGGGGTTATCGAATGGATATGCCATATGGTAATGCACTGGACACTATGGTATTTGATGGTCTCTGGGAAATCTTTAATGATTATCATATGGGATTCACTGCTGAGAATATAGCAGAGAAATATGGTTTTTCACGAGAGGAACAGGATGAAATAGGTGTTTTAAGTCATAAACGTGCTCTTGAAGCTATTGCACAAGATAGAGTTTCCGATGAGATCGTTCCTGTTATGGTACCGCAACGTAAGGGTGAACCTATTAAATTCGAGGTTGATGAACGGCCAATGGAAACAAGTCCGGAGAAGATGGCAAAATTAAAACCTGTATTTAAAAAAGATGGTACGGTTACTGCAGGAAACGCTTCTGGAATAAACGATGCTGCCGCCGCGGTCATCGTGATGTCGGATGCATTAGCGGATGAACTTAATCTAGAACCTTTAGCCAAAATAAAAGCATTTGCATCTGGTGGTGTTGACCCCGCATATATGGGTTTGGGGCCGATACCTGCAACACGAAAGATCTTGAATAAATATGATCTAGCGATCGAAGATTTCGATATAATTGAGCTAAATGAAGCGTTTGCGGTCCAGGCCCTTGCATGTATTCGCGAGCTTAACCTTGACCTAGACAAAACCAACCTAAACGGCAGTGGGATCTCCATAGGTCATCCGATCGGTTGTACCGGCGCACGAATCACTTATGGTCTGGCAATGCAAATGAAAAAGTCAAATGCACATTTGGGCTTAGCAACATTATGTATTGGTGGCGGCCAGGGCATGTCAATGGTACTGGAAAGGCCATAAAAAAATGGAATGTGGATAGATCATGCAGACCTATAGTAACCCAAAAATAAATATTGAAAAAGAACTACAATCTTTAAAAAGGTCCCATAGTCCCTCATACGCTAGGGGTTTGATCAGATTAGCTAAGAATGTTTTAAATGATAAAGAAAAACTTGATTCGATCATATTAGAAGCAATTAAAATAAAAGACCCATATTACGCTGCCTTTGCATTAGCGGCTTGTGCTCGGGAAATGCAAAAATCGAATGTTGCAGGTTATGCAAAAGTTTTTGATACCGCCCTCAAATTGGTTAAAATGATCGAGCCTGACTGGCGTAAGGTAGAGATCTTGGATATTGTTATTACTAAAATGGGTCAGACGGGGATCTCAGATTATGATGGTGTTTTAAAAATATTTGAATCGATCGATAATGAAGAACTCAGGACAAATATTGCAAGAAAAATAATCAGAGAGATGATAAAAACACGATCATCAAATTATTCCAATCTTTTTCAGATGGCAAAAACTGAGAAAGAAAAGGTTGAGCTGATCAAGATCACAGCTAACGAAATTCACAGAAATGGTGGGACCACTCTTGAGGAATTAGATGACGATATCAAAGATCTTAATAATATTAATGCTCAGATCAAGGCCTGGGCATATTTAGGACTTAAAAGTGAAAAGATAAAAGAAAATAGTGGTGAAAAATATTTCGAGTTGGCATTGGATCGTGTTAAGCAAGTAAATATCGATGAAGAGCGATTGGAACTATTAAAATATATTAGTGATAATTTATTAAACTCTGGAAAAACTAATATTAGCAACATCCTTGAATTGAGGCAAACTTTTAAGGATAGGTCATTAGAAGCAAAACTTCTTGGCCATATTGCTGGTCGAATGATGAATATTGACAAAGAAAAAGGATTTGAGCTCTTTGAAACGGCCTTGAATGTTTTAGAGGAAGTGGATGATATCCAAAAAAAGATACATGTGATGTTGAATCTTGGTAAAGGATTGTCTAAAGCAGGATCAGATAATGCAAACGAAGTGCTCCAAAAAGCTGAGATCCTAGCAAATGATCTTCCTGAAAATGAGAGTTACATTATAAAAAATCGGATAAACATGATATTAAAACCAACTATCCAAACCAAAGATGAACCGAAAACTCAAATTATTAAAGGTTCAGATGCACTTAAAGTTTCCACTATAAAAACCGAATTCAACCCGATCTTGGCATTATATAATACTTACGAGAAAAAATTAGGGCAAGCGCATATTAGATCTATTGCAAGAGCTGCACCATTATGTTGGGCCTATGATCTAGATCTTGGAATTTTTAATTTTCCGATAAAAGATAAAAAAGATCTGATCACTGAAGTTATTCAAGACACAAGTGTTGGCAGAGGTGGCAGTTACCTAAAAAACTTGGATGAATCATCAAGAATATTTATACAACCAGACATAAGATCAAAAGATCTGGGAAAGATCATTGCAACAACTTCACATCCAAACCAAAATAAGATCATTACCATTAAAGATATAGTCAATCTCAAGGGTAGAAATTGCTTTCTATTGGGTTTAGGCAAATTAGGTTTATCGAAAGATATCTTAGATCATGCAGATTATCATTTAGAGTTTACACAAAAAGGAATTCCACTTGAGACTTGTAGCGCCATGGGTATACTGGCTCATATATTGGGGCATATGAAACGAAATTGAATTGCTAATCCCTGTTCTTTGAGGTATCATTTGTATTATTTTCTAAAAATATCTATGATCTTTTGGATATTGAATATCTTTTGAACATTATTATTAACAATACAAACGCAAAAATAATGATCGGTGTCTCCATTGAGGGTAAAAATCCAGGGTCCTCATCTTTTTTGGGTTGTAAAACGATATCTTTAAGGACTTTATTGCCCATTATTTCAACATTTATTGATTTCGATTCATAACCTGATGATGAAAAAGTTTGGATATAACTACCGTTTGTAAGCATAAAAATATATTTCCCTTCTTCATCGGTTTTTGTAGATTTTCCTCCTGGTTCGAGACTAATTAAAACATTATTGATCGGTTCGTTCGTCTCCATGTGAGTGACCGTACCACTAAGTTCGAATTTTTGCAAATCAGAAGAACCAAGGCTTAGTGTATATGCGACTATACCCGAGCCCCAGCCGCATCCAACAATATCAAGATATCCATCCTTGTTAAGATCGCCTATCGCTGTTCCCACGGGTTCAGAAAGTTCTGCACCAAAATCTATTTGTTCCCAAGAATAACTGCCAGAGTCAGACATACTACCTAAATTTGACCATATCTGGAAATTTGCACAGATATCCAATTTTCCATCTGCATTAACATCATCAACTGCTAATTCATAATAATCATCCGATGTTGGCAGACCTGAACTAACCTCAGTCCACCACGAATCCCTACCACCAGAATTGCCGTTACCAAGATAAACCTTAATACCACCACGAATAGTTGAGATCAGATCTAGCTTCGAATCATCATTAAGATCTATCAAATGATGATCAAATGTGTTGCCTGTATGTTTCAAGTTTGTGTCAGTATGACCATCAGTCCATAATATAGATCCAAAACTGTTGCAGATGTATACTGATATCCCACGACTGTCATATGATCCTGCAATTATATCTAATCGACCGTCGTTGTTCACATCACCCAGAGTAACACCGCAATACTCGTTCGTGGATGGGAGGCCATCATTTATTTCAGTCCACGATAATGCACCTTCACTGTGTGTCCCGGACCAGGCATAAAGGCCATCAGAACTGCCGCCTACCAGGTCAAGGTGACCATCGTTATCTATATCTGCACAGAATGCTGAATCAAAGCTTCCACTTGCAGCGGGAGAGTCCGCCTGGGTCCAGATCAATGAATTCTTGTCACCACCATTTCCGAACCAAATACCTATACCATTAGATTCACCGCCGGACCATCGCGACTCATATGCGGCAATAAGATCTAAATTGGAATCAGAATCAATATCAATAACCTGGACAGAACCAAAATAATTACTCCCCGGGCCCGGCAGACCGGACGAGGCTTCAGAAAATGAATTGTCACCATTATTTAAAAACACATATAGCCCACCGGGTTCACGGCCGGGGTAACCACCAGCACCGGCAATTATATCAAGATCGCCATCTTTATTTATATCTGCTAAGGTAACGTAATTATAGTTACCCGAATCGGGCAGACCTTCCAGTTGTGTAGGTGCTCTTGAAGCACTTCCAGGTAATCCGATATTCGAAAATATCATAATACTTGCAGAAAGAAGAACAGCTAGGATGAATATCCCAAATATCCTTTTCTGAAGATACTCGATCGAAATCTGGCTAACAATCTGATTAGTTGATCCAACTTTTTTCCTCTCCATGAGATCACCGCTATGAATATTCAATTGAGCCCAATAAAAAAACTAACAATCGGTCAATGAATTGGCTTATAATATACAATTACTATAGTATTCAATTATAATATAATTTCCTTATTAATTACATATAGAATATGTCGAATGATCATAATAATTCAAATATTGATCGAATTAAAAATTTAAAATTTCTTCTTTGTCACGATATAAACCATTGTTTGTTAACGATATGCCCGTTGCATCTGAGATCTTACCGGCTATTTTTGATCCAATTCCATGGCGTTTTGCTATATCAATAACGATATCTGGTTCAGGTGTAATTATAAGCATCCCTTGACCCATATTCCAGGTTGTGTATGCTTCCCTATCCGGTACATTACCATGTTCCTGGCAATATTTGATAATTTCAGGTGGGTCATAAAGATCTTCCAAAATAGCTCCATAATCAGTTGGCCTTAAAACACGGCCCAATTTACTTGGGATACCACCACCAGTGATATGGGCTACACCATGTATCTCTACTTTTTGTTCATTATCGACACCACCATACATATCAACTACCGCCCTAGAATATATCTTTGACGGTTCCAAAGCGATTTCAGCAAGACTGCGGTTGTTTATCTTAACCTCGTGCCAGGTTGCACCATGTTTATGCTCGAGGATCTTTCTTACTAACGATAGACCATTGGAACGAATTCCGTGCTCTTGTAAAGCCACAATAGAATCTCCGGATTTGATCTTTGCTCCAGTGAATATTCGTGCCTTGTTTGCAAACCAAATAAGCCCAGCACTCCAATTATAATTGAATTTTCCATATCCCTGCACCCGCCGCCCCAATTCTGCAAGTTCACCGTTAATGACCGCCACATTTGCATCATATGCCGCTTTAACATAACCGTCCGCTAATTGTCGAATTATATCCAAATACGATCCATCGTCACGGCCAAGTGTATTAATATCTAACACTGAACCGATAATACCAGGCTCACCTCCACGCACCACGGCATCATCACAGACCATGGCAAATAGATCGTAAGCAATAGTGTCATGTTTATTAATACGCTCTGCAAGTTCCATTTTTGTGCCAATGCCATCAAAACCCATACCCATGAGTGTGTTTGAAGGAAGATTGGAAATATCTATTGCACGCAGCCCGGAAAAATCGTCGAACGGACAAACTATTTCACCAATTAATCCATTTCTATTTTCCCACGTCTTTTTCGCAGCCGCATATAATATCGAGGATGCTTGGTCACCTAGATCAATATCAACACCAGCATCACCGTATGTGATTTTAGAGCCTGACATAAAACACACCTATTCCAGCTATACCGACCACTGCATGTGATTTAGAATATTTAATTACTTTCATATTTAAGTAATCGTTAAATACAAGTTTTTTTATCACTTTGGATTATGGAAGAGATCGGCTATTCGAGGTTCGTACCCACCAAAGTATTTTTTACACGTGGTGTAGGGGTACATAAAGAGAAGTTAAATAGTTTTGAATTAGCACTTAGGAGTGCTGGAATCGAACGCTACAACCTTGTTGCGGTTTCATCCATTTTGCCTCCGGGCTGTATGATCATTAACCGAGTAAAAGGTCTCTCTATGTTAAGACCTGGCCAGATCACGTTTACGGTTATGTCCAAAAACAGCTCGAATGAACCTGGTCGGAAAATGGCGGCAGCCATCGGTTGTGCCATACCTGTGGACGAACGAGTATATGGTTATCTAAGTGAACATTCATCTTTCGGCCAGCACGAAAGAGACGCAGGTAATTATGCAGAAGATATCGCCGCCGAAATGTTAGCTACCACACTGGGCATTCCATTTGATGTAGATTCCAACTATGATGAAAAACGTGAGATCTTCAAGATCGATGGCAGAATAGTAAGAACACGCCATGTTGCACAGGGTGCAACTTGTGATAAAAATGGAAGATGGACAACTGTGGTTGCTGCTGCTGTTTTTTTATGGTAATTATATCAAGTATTTTATAATTAAACAATATTTTACATTTCATGAATAACAACAAATCCCTAACACCTACCGCAATAATATTATTGTTGATCTCAGTACTACTCTGGGCTTTGGCATTTCCACTCCTTAAGATCACTCTGGATTACATTCCACCCTTGGCGATCGGATATTTTAGATATTTTTTTGCGTCATTACCTTTTTTGGTATACATTTTTATCAAATACGATATCAAAGATATATTAAAAGAGCTTCATTCGAACGGATCCACATTAATTGCATTAGGAATTACAATGGTTACGATCCCCAATATTGCACAAAATATTGGGCTACAATACACTACATCTTCAATCGCGGCACTTATAAGTACAGTCGCACCCGTGTTTACTGTTATTTTGGCAATTCTCATTCTTCATGAACTTGCAAGCTGGCAGAAAGTCTTTGGCATGACCATTGCAATAACTGCATCAATTATTATGGTGGTCTATACGGACCTCGAGGTTTCTGAGGCTACATTTTATGGCAATGTACTCATATTTATCACTGCAGTATCCTATGGAATTAGTGCGATCTTCAGTAAGATTGCATTAAATAATTCTAAGCCAGTTTATTTAGCCGGTTTCGGTATGTTATTCGGCTCAATTATTCTATTTCCACTTTCAATAATGTTCAATGAACCTCTGGATTGGCCAATAAATGTTGCCACTGAAGGATGGATATACCTAATAATTCTGACATTATTTCCATGTATGCTCGCGACCTTCTTATGGTATGTGGTACTTCAAGGCCATGAGGTATCAAAACAAGTGTTATTTACATATTTGATCCCGCTGTTTGCTGCAATATTTGCATATCTCATGCTTGGCGAGATCCTACACCCGGTAACTATTCTATTAGGTATATTGATCATTCTAGGAATTTCTCTTGCAGAGGGTGTATTTAAAAAAAACAAAAATAAGAAAAAGAATTAAATTGAAGTCTTGATAATTTTCATTTAATATTTGATTGTGTCTTATGTAACAGCATTTTTACGTTTTGATTTGGATGTATAATGGTGAACAGTGGCAGAGATTAATTGATGCTGAACAGATACCAGGCGGAGTTTATGCTGAACAGATGCCGTGATGGGTTGATGCTGAACAGATGCCGTGATGGGTTGGTGCTGAACAGATACCTGGATGGGTTTGTGCTGAACAGATACCGGGCTGGGTTTGTGCTGAACAGATACCTGGTTGGGTTGGTGCTGAACAGATACCTGGTTGGGTTGATGCTGAACAGATACCTGGTTGGGTTGATGTTGAACAGATACCGGGCTGGGTTGGTGCTGAGTAGATACCGAAATGAATTAATGCTAGGAAAATCTGTTGATTTACTATAACAACTACGTTTCGTTCAACCAACAATTAATCCAGGCATCTGTAAACCGACATAAAATCAAGGTATCTGTCAATCAACAATTAATCCAGGCATCTGTCAATCGATAATCCATCCAGGCATCTGTCAATCGATAATCCATCCAGGCATCTGTCAATCAACAATCAATCAAGGTATCTGCCAATCAACAATTAATCAAGGTATCTGCCAATCAACAATCGATCAAGGCATCTGTCAATCAACAATCAATCAAGGCATCTGTCAATCAACAATCAATCAATGCCACTATTATACACTTATCTTCTTCAATTTCATCTGCCTATATCCAACCTTCACCATGAACCAGCCTTTATCATAGAACATATTATCCACTTCCCGATCGTTCGTATCCACGCGCAGCACCTTGATATCTGCTAATTTTGCCGGTGTTGATATCACCACGATATTATCGAGCCCGATCTGTTTAATAACATTTGGTGAAAGCTGTAGATTGCCTCGACCCAATATGAACCCCTGAGCGCCGATCGGGCTTAATATCAAGTGTGCCTTTGGATGTTCTCGTAACAGGTCCAGAAGCTCATTCTCGTTCAGATCTTTACCAATGAGCTCATGTTCATAGACCGCATCAATACCCAATAATGTACCGTCAATGCCCAGATGCTTTTCAACCGCCATAACCGTGCTGCCCGAACCCAGGATATACATCAAATCCTGGTTTTCTTCCATCTCTTCTTCGATGAAATCCGCAATATCCTCCTTTATCTCATCTTCTGAAACGGTTTCCACCATTTGCTTGCCGCACTGGATCCGTGTGGGTTCATGTAATGTTTTTGCCACCCCGAACAGGCGGATATTCCATTCGCCGGCTCTATATCTATCCTCATCCAGGTCGAGTATCTCACCATCGGCCGCCTCAAGATCGCCATTCAAATATTCGACTAATACGTCGCCCACCGCACCAGCATGAATTGCGAATACACCCGAATGCATCTTAACACCGGAAGGTATGCCAAACATCAATACATTATCATGAACAACGCTGTAAACATCTCTTGCAGTGCCATCACCGCCGCAAAATAGTACCAGGTCTACACCATCGACCAAAAATTGCCTACAGGCCATCTTTGTATCCTCAGCACTGGTCTTTGGAAATCCTTGTACTTGCGGTTCATAAACGACCTTTATGGAATTTTTACATAGCTCATCCAGGCCTGCGGCGTGTAAAACATGATAACCCATATTATCTGCACAAGTGAGCCACTCGATATCACCACATGCTTCGGTGTTATCCGCACAATGGTTTTGTATATGTATCGATATCAATTTTTTATACCGATCAATGGCTTCCTTCGCACGTTCGTGTGCAATTGGCACTGCGCCTCGGTCGAGCGCCTCGTGAAACACACCATCGGTGCCTTTGAGGCCAACTCGACCACCCATTCCCGCGATCGGATTGATCAAAAAGCCAATTTTCATTTTGCGCTCTCCTATTTTCCATTATTAATTTGTTTTACAAATTCAGCCAGTCCATAAAAATCTTCCACGAGCGTTTTACATCCGAGCCATCTAAGTTCTGTTCTATTATACGCACCCGATAATACACCGACAAAACTTATATTTCCATTTTGTGCACACATGTAATCTATTTTATGATCACCAACGAACAAAATATTCTCACGAGCTAACTCAAATGTTTTAATTATATGATCCAAAGCATGCAAATGAGGTTTTGCCTTTAACAATGTGAAATCATCCCTACTTACGATCGAATAAAAATATTTCGAAATCCCGGTACCTTCCAAACATGCAATTGTATATTTTGTGGAGGCTCTTGTAAGAATCCCCATTTTTATTGCTGCGGTCTGACACTCCATGATGAACTCATGTACACCAGGCAGGAGCTCTACTTTATCAACATTCTCGAATTCGATTTCTGTTAAAATATCCGAAATATTATCCAATATTTTATTACGTTCAAATAATGAATAACTATTCTTGACCATCTTTTCATTCAGGTCATTAATGATCTCATTGGTAGTTTGTTTCGAGATATAATTTGTACCAGGTATTTCAAAGCTCTGGATATATTCGATCATACTACGTTTCATTTCGGGAAAATCTACTACTGATCCGATCAGAGTCCCATCGAGATCGAATATTATTCCTTTTATAGTATTCATAATACCACTTTTAAGATATGATGATTTTATTAGGATAATTGAAGTTTTGCGTTTTCAAATAAATAGAAGGGAGTAAGCTAGTTGGTTGAATAGTAGATTCCGGGGTAAGGGGTTACAATTCAGGGGTCTGTTGGTCAGTCGGTCTATCGGTCAATTAGTCACTAGTTCCTAGATGCTAGTTGCTAGTCGACCAGCTGACTAGCTGACCAGTCGACCATCCCATCTCGTTGAACTAAAATTATTATTCTATTCAATCAAAACGCCAAAGTGCAGTAACTGTATTTAAATTTTTTATGATTTCTATTGGAAACCAAAGGAAAAGTTAAACTCGAACAATTTGTTGGCACAAATTATTCTTGAGCTAAGAATTCTTATAATAAATAACATTGAGATAAGAATTCTTACCCAGCTAAAAGGCAAAAGCTAAAGGTGATCAGAACTTTTAAGATTTTACTTTTGAAATTTAACTTTAAAAAATGTGTAAATCATTATTCTTTTTGCAAAATATTTTTTATATTTCTCATTAGTAAAATTTAAAAAAGTCAAGTGTATACACCAAAAAGAAATTTGAATAAACTGAACCGACTAGGTGAAAGCATGATAACCATAGAAAAAGCTGAAAAAAGTAATTTTCCAACGCATAATAAAATGCATCGGTCAATGACCTGCGGCATAATATTGATACTAATGATCCTATCCTCTTTTATTATCACTCAAAATGCAGTTGCCCAAGAACCCCTTGAATCACCCATGGAGGTAGAGATTGATGAAAGTAATGATACTAAAATTGAACATACATTATACTGGGGTCAAGAAACTGAGTTCGAAATTAAGATCAAAAACACTAAAAATGAGCATGGCAAATTTATAATGACCTATAGTAATCCTTCAGATGACTGGCAGGTTTCTTTGAAGGACGTTTCGAATAAAACTGGCAAATATGAATATCAAATTTTATCTTTTCCACTAGGCAAGCACTTGGAAATAGACTTTTTTGGTAAATCGGAAATTACCTTCCTGATCGTTATCACGTCACCGAGCGAACCGGTGGACGAAGAAGAATTTGAATTAAGAATAATGACAGAGTACTCGGGTGGTATCTTTGAAGAGAAAGTTCTTGTTGTTAAAGTTTTAACTGATCAGAAGAACGATTGGGTACTCCCGACCATTACACTTATGATCGGTGGTATGGCCGTTCTATTCTCATTAGGTTTAACATGGTTAATATTAAAGAAAAACCGCGGAAACAAAAAGATGATAGAGATCTCCGATTCGATCCGTCAGGGTGCAATGGCCTATTTGAACAGACAATACAAGATGATCGTGATCTTTGTAATCGTGATGGGTATAGTTTTAGCCTTGGTCATGGGTCTTGATGCCTGGAAGATCGCAACTGCGTTCGTAGTTGGTGCAATATTCTCAGCTTCAGCAGGGTATATCGGTATGAATATTGCAACCCATGCAAATTCACGCACGACCCAAGCAGCCCGGAAAGGCTTGAACCAAGGTCTACGCGTTGCATTCAATAGTGGTGCGGTCATGGGCCTGACTGTTGTTGGTTTAGGCTTGCTGGGGGTAAGCCTTCTTTACCTAATATTTGGAGACCCGACCATTATTGCAGGATTCTCGATGGGTGCAAGCTCCATTGCATTATTTGCCCGAGTCGGTGGTGGGATCTATACCAAAGGCGCTGATGTTGGTGCAGATCTGGTTGGCAAGGTGGAGAAAGGTATCCCCGAGGATGACCCACGTAATCCAGCCGTGATCGCTGACCTGGTCGGTGACAATGTTGGAGATGTTGCGGGTATGGGCGCCGATCTCTATGAATCTTATGTAGGCTCACTGGTAGCTTGTATGATATTGAGCATAACCGCTTTTGCATTTTTAGGTCAGGATATGGTGCTAAAAGGTATCATGCTACCTCTATTGATCGCGGCAATTGGGATAATCTGTTCAATAGTGGGAACCTTCTTTGTTAAAACGGGTGAGACCGTAGAGCAAGGCGTTTTACTTTGGGCACTACGCCGCGGCATTTTCTCAGCCGCAATTTTCACGGCAATATTATCCTATTTAGTCGTAGTTATCTACTTAGGCGCCGAACATATCGGCATCTTTTTCTCTATATTGTGCGGTTTAATGGCGGGAGTCACCATTGGCTTGATCACGGAATATTTCACCTCAGAGAAATATACACCTACTAGGAGCATAGCCGATAATGCCAAAACCGGGCATGCTACCGTGATCATCAAAGGTTTTGCAGTTGGAATGCAGAGCACTGCTATTCCGGTTATAATAATAGCAGTTACAATACCTGCGGCTTATTTCTTCGCAGGTGGTTTTATAAGTCCAGTTCTTGGCCTGTACGGTATCGCGATCGCCGCAGTCGGCATGCTGTCCACATTAGGCATTACATTAGCCACAGACGCCTACGGTCCGGTGGCCGATAATGCCGGCGGCATCTCGGAGATGGCGGGGTTACCTGAAAAGGTCAGAAAAAGAACGGATGCTCTGGATTCCCTGGGCAACACTACTGCCGCAACTGGCAAAGGTTTTGCCATCGGGTCTGCAGCCCTTACCGCCCTGGCTTTGCTAGCGGCATATTCACAGGCGGTGAGATTGGATAATATAAATTTGATCAATCCATTAGTAATTACCGGATTATTCATAGGAGGCATGCTTCCGTTCCTATTCTGTTCCATGACAATAAACGCAGTGGGTAAGGCTGCCTTTAGAATGGTCGAGGAAGTGCGCAGACAGTTCAAGGAGATACCTGGAATTATGCAAAATAAAAACAAACCTGACTACGCACGTTGTGTGGATATCAGCACACAGACGGCACAGCAAGAGATGGTACTTCCGGGTATATTGGCGGTTGTTACACCGATCGCAGTTGGATTACTTCTTGGCCCGGCTGCCTTGGGTGGATTGCTTGTAGGTGCGACAGTTTGCGGGTTTTTGCTGGCGATATTAATGGCCAATGCAGGTGGTGCTTGGGATAATGCTAAGAAATTCATAGAAGGAGGCTATCTGGGTGGCAAAGGCTCGGAGGCACATAAGGCTAGTGTGACCGGCGACACGGTGGGCGACCCGTTCAAAGATACTGCGGGACCTTCATTGAATATATTGATCAAATTAATGACCGTGGTCTCATTGGTGTTTGCACCAGTTATTTTAGCATTTCATATACTTGGTTGAACTTGACCGGTTCGGAAAAATTGGTATGATGACATGGAAGAAAACATAGAAGAGATCAAACTTCAGATCTTTCATATGTCACAGGATGACCCGAAAAAGTGTACTGCCCGCAAGCTTGCAAAGTTTGGTTATGCAACTTTGATCAAACGTCTCAGTTTGATCACATATAGTCCGGTACTGTTGGACCCGTTCTCACCCAAGGTATTATCAAAGGATGACTTGGAAGATGTAATCAAACACGGCTTGTTGGTTATTGATTGCTCCTGGGTCACTGTGGAAAATGCTTTTTACTTATTACGCACGAAAAAAAAGGTTATCCCACGCGCACTTCCATACCTGGTTGCGGTTAACCCTGTCAAATATGGTAATGCATTCCAGTTATCAACCTTAGAGGCGCTTGCCGGGGCGCTGATTATTCTGGGATATCGAAAACAGGCCGAAAAAATTCTAAGGCTCTATAAATGGTCTGGTAATTTTCTTATTATGAACGAACAACCCTTGCTTGCATACGAAAATACCGCTACGAGTGAAGAAGTGATCTTGGCCCAGGCCGAGTTCGTTTAAATATTGTTCAAACCGATACGTATTTTTTTTGTAACTTCTTGAAATATTTCTTTGCAAGCCTGTTTGCTATCGATTGAAAGATCAGTTCCATTCTATTTTCATCGGTTAAGGGTAATAAAAAATAAGAGGCATTGTAACTCTTTGCAAGTTTTTTCATTCTGTTAATTCTTCTGATCGGTCTTGAACCATCTATCGTGCCGATGAAGAATAATGGTATCTCGCCAACAAAACCATGTATCTTCTCCGCCCAAAAACTCATCTTTGATATGGATTTTGTTTTATTAAGATTGCCCACGATTATTGCGGCGCTTGAACCTGCCAAATATGTGGTGTCCCGCGGCCGGCCTTTTGTTAAAGTCCAGAAAAATAAAATTAATTTATAATTGATCTTTTCATTCAAATTGGTTTTTTTACCTAGAGATACACCCAGCGATTTAAATGGCACACAGATATCCGCACCTTTCGCCACCTCGCCCTTGCCTGACCCCGCGGCACCCGCGATGATGACCTTGAGTCTCTGCTCGATCATTTTATCTTCATTATTATCTATGTTCATCACCTTATGACTATCTGAAATATATAATATATATGTAATAATTATTTTATTTAAACTTACTGTATTGGAAAATAAGATGGGATGGCGATTTCATGATCATCCCATCATCAATTCAGCAAATTATCCCAACCCTTTATATGAATTCACAGCATTTTTATATTAACATAATTGTTAACCTTTTTATATTCAAATTATGTCTTTTCTATTCGAGGAATTAGCTTGACCGATAAGATCTGCCCCTACTGCAATAATCAACTGTACGATTACACGAAATATCTATACTGCTACGCCTGTTCAAAACAGTTCAAGATAACCTTTTTTGGCAAGATGAAAGAGGTGGCGCGGACCATCGAGAGCGATCAGAAACGTGCGATGGGGCGGTAAAATAAGAAGTTATAAATTCTAGTTTATCGGAACATTACAGTCCTACAATAAATAAAGTCGAGCTGAGATTGTGATGAACAGATACTTGGATGGGTTGGTGCTGAGCAGATACCGTGTTGGGTTGGTGCTGAGCAGATGCCGGGATGGGTTGGTGCTGAGCAGATACCTGGATGGGTTGGTGATGAACAGATACCTGGCTGAGATTGTGATGAACAGATACCGGGTTGAGTTTGTGATGAACAGATACCGGGTTGAGTTTGTGATGAACAGATACCGGGTTGAGTTTGTGATGAACAGATACCGGG
>JAEHCK010000176.1 GCA_020696345.1 Thermoplasmata archaeon
CATGCCTTTTCCTCAACGCTCACCACATAGGCTCTTTACCTATGCAGCTTGAGGTGATTTGAAGCCTGCTCCTGTAAGCCAGCTCCGAGGGACCTACCCTCATCTCTTGTGCAGCTTCGTGGCACACGAATTCTAACCCCTCAAAGAAAATCCCAAGGACTAAATCCCAAAAGTGAGAGTGAGATAGCGCTGAGTCTGGGAATATTAGCACAACTCAGCATGGTATGGGGGTTGGCTCGCCTGTCTGGGTGTGGACCATGAATATTCGTTCTAATTATCGTAAGATATATATATGTTCGATATACATATTGTAATACGGTAATATTATGGAAACTGTAACCGTATCACCAAAATTCCAGATCGTAATCCCTACAACCATAAGGGATATTTTAGAGATCCATCCTGGTGAAAAAGTTGTAATGCTGGAGAAAGATGGAGTTATCCATATTGTTCGAATAGGAGATATTAAAAATTTACGTGGTAAATTAAAAAAATTATCAGTTGAGGGATTACGTGACGAAGAAGATAGATACTAAATCAAAGACCACAGATAAATTCATAATAGATTCATGTGGCTGGATCGAATATTTTTCCGAAGGTAAATCCGTAAAAGAATTTGCAAAACATATAGAAAAAGTTTCGCCAAAATATTATATTACACCAACAATTGTATTATATGAAGTGTATAAGAAAATTCGGTCTGTTTATAATGAAGAAAAAGCCATGGAAGCAATAGCTCATATTAAATATTCAACTAATGTCATAGATTTTTCGGATAATTTGGCAATTTCAGCTGCGGAAATCAGCTTAGAACAAAAAATACCTATGGCTGATGCAATAATTTTATCAACAGCAAAAAATTATGATGCAATGATAATCACGAGTGATTCACATTTCAAAGGTATGAAAAACGTGATCTTTATTTGATAAATATATAATTATCAATGAGTCCGGGTTTTTCAGGAACACTCATCAAAGAAGAAGGGGCGGCCACACCAACAAAAAACCCTACCCCCCAACCAATCCCAAAACCACCTCCCTTATCCCACCAAACTCCACCTTCACCGGATCAAATCGCAATAAAGCAGAAAACATACACATCGGACTGCCTCTTGACCTCATCCGACATCTTATTGATCTCCGGGTTCCACGCGCGTCTCGGCGCGATCCCGAACATGATCTTCGAGTACTCGGTCTGCTTCCACGTCTGGATATATGCGCCTGATTTTACCTCGATCTTGATACCCGGAAACTCCAGGTCGTACGGCGCCCATTCACTTGCCACATCGTTGGCGATGCCCAGATCCTGTGCAACTATATACTCGGCCAGCACACCGCGGCTCGTGTTGCCGAGCAGATCGGAGGCCGACCACTTCCAGAAATCTAATAGATTGAAGGCCAGTGGTTTACCATCTTTGATAAAACGTTCTTTGCCCGATCTGCGGGTGGTTTTGATGAGGGCAAGATCATTATCTTTTTTGCCCATCTTGGTTTCATTATTCATGTTTAAGGATAATGCATCTCCTCAAATAAAATTTATTAAAAAAATTAGGGAGGAACGAATTTCTCAAAAAACTCTGCGCCAAAACTTGTATAAATTTCTGGCGGATCACATGGCCCGTAAAATCGGTCTATAATGATACTAAAAATCTTTATATGTACTAATCGCTTATATATGGATGATATATTATGTATACTCGAATAGAAGTAAATCCTGAAATTTTATCTGGAAAGGCAGTTGTTAAAGGTACTAGAATACCTGTTTATTTAATTTTAGAACTGTTATCTGCAGGTTATGATTTTAAAAAAATAATAAAGGCCTACCCAACATTGTCAATTAAAGATATTGAAGCAGCGATTGCTCACGCAGCTAGTTTAACAAAAAACGACGAGGTCAGAGTTCATGTCTCAAAATCAAAAACCAAAGTTTCTAGTTGATGAGAATATTTCTCCATTAACTATGGAGTTTATTAGAAAATTGGGGTTTGGTGTTACTGATCTATTAGAACTAGATAGAAAGGGTATAACAAATGGTGACCTTGTCAAATTAGCTATTTCGGAAAATCGAGTGATTATAACACTGGATCTCGATTTGGGTGAAATCTATTATTTTTTAAGTGAGAAGAAATTTGGTGCAATCGTTATTAGATTGAAAACACCCACAATTGAAGATATAAATTTAGTTCTTGGAAAATTTTTCGAAGAAATTAATTTTAAGGAAGTGGATTTGACAAAGAGTTTGATCATTCTGGATGAAAAGAAATATAGAATCAGGAAATGAATTATTAAAAGAAATTAGCCAGGGGTCAATGAATGTATTATCAAATCAGCAGAGATAAAGAGTAAGAAGGGATTGGAGATGTGGAATGCGGGAGGCGGGTTGTCATATTATTGTAAAAACCCTAATCCCTCAAGCAGTTATGATCATTTCTTTTTTTTTATTAACCTGAGATCGAGAGACGAATAAAAAAATGTGTCAATCATTATTCCCTTTGCAAAGCAATTTTTGATTAATTCAGATACCGTTTAACGAAAATGTTATCCTATCAATATATTATTTAAAGGCGAAATCGACTGGTTAGGTTGAAATTCCAATAGACATCATAAAAAATATAGTAGGCAGCTTCATTCGAAACTGCCTACAGCCCTCGGTGTATACTGACGTATTAAATTAGAGTTTAACTCTCACATTATTTGATTTTTCACAGTTCATTCTCGAACTTAACCTGAGCCTCGAGCATTTTATGTTCATTCTCTGTTATATTGTATTTGCTTCTTAGCATCTCCAGCAGGTTTTCTTCGTCCTCGGTAATTATTCCGTCCTCCAGCGCTTGTTCGAGTGCGGCGCGATACGCATCATATTTTTTGGGTTTGATCTGTTTTTTAAGTTTTCCATTTATGTTTGCATTCTTCTTTTCAGGATCAAGTTCGCGCTCAGGCTTTACATTTTTCTTCTTTTTATCAAATCCAGGTATGGTAGATTTTATACCCAGCAGCTTTTGCTTTTTCTCCTGCCCTTCGTCTTCGTCGTGGTCATCGTCCGAATCATCCGTATTGAGCGCTGGCGTATCTGCATCATCACTTGCAGAATCACCGCCTGTAGTCTCTGCACTTTTTGTTTTACCCTTTTTACGCAGTACCAGCACGGTGATTATGATCACAACCACAAGTATCACTATTGCACTTATAACTTACACTATCCACACCATCTGTCACGGTCAAGGTCACTTTGTATTCACCTGGTTCGTCGAAGGTATGTTGTACACTGGATCCTACCTCAGCCGTTGAGCCGTCATCGAAATCCCAAATACAGACGATCCTATATGAAACTCGTAAAATATATCTACCATATACATTGATTTGTAAGTATCATTATTAATTTCCATCTTATACAGATCACCTTCAAGATCTTTGAGAAAGATAGAACCGTCCTTATCGGGATTGGTATCAAATCCCTTGAAGAACTGTACCTTAACATCATCGGGTGAGCCTTTACCGCCAAAGTCATCATCAAATGGTCCATTACCCTGGTCCCCGTAAAGGAATATGCTGGATGGTAAACGTAGTAGAAATTCTTCGTCTGCGTGTAGATCCGAATACTTAGCATGGACTTGATACTGTCCGGCATTTTGATCGTATAAGATATATTCGCCCGTGTTATTGGTCTGTGTCCATTCCGGAATATTTGGCCCGAATAGTTCTACATTTGATACGGGATCATCATTCTGGTCAAGGGTTGTGAAGTTAATGTCCGGGTTATCGTGCTCGTTGTCCCAGTCACCAATATTGATCTTTTAATATGATCGGGAAAGAAACTTTTATGTAATTGTATGATATTCTTTGCTTGTAGTTGATGGTGATCATATGGCAATTGGATTTGTTTTAATTAGCACTGCACCCGCAAAAGAACATGAAGTGTATAACCAGTTACATAACGTAAAAGAGATCGTGGAACTTCATCCACTGTTCGGTGAATACGACCTGATCGCGAAGATCGAAACCGAGGATTTTATTAAGTTGGGCCAGATCGTAGTTGATAAGATCAGGACCATTAAAGGTGTGATCGATACAAAAACACTGACGGGAATTAAATTCTAAATATCTTCGTATTATCCGGTATAAAAATATATCACATTACACTCATCGTAGTTCCAAAGTTTTTTATAAATGCATTTTCTATTAACTTATATCATGAAAGATATTTCAAATGAACCGCCAAAAAAAGGAAACTTGAAGATATTCGGATTAGTTCTGGTCATGATCGGCATAGCTATTATTTTGTATATCATGTTCATAAACCAGGGTTCCGATACCAGGGATGACAATGTGTCACTGGCTAAAGTACAGGAGACAAGTACGGAAAATCCCGTGGTGCTGTACTTCTGGAGCAGCAACTGTGGTTACTGCGAAGAACAAAAACCTATAATCGAGGATCTTGAGAGCGAGTTTAGTATGTCAAACGTGACATTTTACTGGCTGGACTCGAGTAGGCATGATGATATTACAGACAAATATAACATCCATGGTGTGCCAACCACGGTGGTATTGAACAAAGACGGTGTTGTGAAGAAGTTTGTTGGATATACAGATCTTGATAATATTGAAAATGCAATAGAAAACTCAATTGATTCATACTCGTAAAGTGGTGATCTTCATGTTCTCATGTCCATTATGTACAAAGACCGGGTTATTATTATTTTGCATAGGATTTGGTATGATAATTCTTACGACATTCGACCTATTACCAACCCCATATTTCATATGGTTAGGTTTTGGCTTCGTGATCTCAGCATATATCGTTCCGAACCTGATCAAAACCGACCCAGATAAGTGCGACAGCGGTTTATGCGCCGTGAACAAGTAGAGAATATCCGGTAATACCGTTGGTATTGCACTTGGCATTAAATTGTGGTTTTTGTAACCACTATCTCACCATGTTTTACACCTTTTATCGCTTTGATATTATCGCCAAGCTTTTTTACATTTTTTGCATTACCGCGCACTACCAGCACTTCAAGACATGTGTGCTCATCCACGTGAATGTGCGTTGTTGATGCGATCTCGGTATGATGATGGTGCTGTAGGTGTAATAACCGGTTGGTGACATCACCAACATCATGGTCGTAAATGATCGTGATCGTCCCGATAACGTCTCCGATTTCAGCTTCAATCTCCGATTCCACGAGCGCTTTTCGCACCAGATCCCTGATGGCTTCCGAACGATTCGTATATCCCTCTGCACCGATCAGTACATCAAACTTGGCCAGAAGCTCGGGCTCGAATGATACGCCTACTCTTTCTACTGTCATGGTAACACACCTTCGGGTAAATCGTGGTACGAGCATTAATATTTTGTTAAACGAAAATCTTTATGCTTTTACGCCCACACACCAACCCCAGTATTGATATAATTCGTCAACACCTCTATTTTGTATATGCTTAATAAGTGATTTGATCATTTCACGGCGCTCTTTATACTGTGTTTTTGGATATAGCGCCGCAGATTGGGCGGGGATACTATAGAACGTTATCATCTCTTCCGGGGCCATCTTTCTCGAGATCATACCATTTTGTATGTTCTTGAACCCTGTCTTCTTCAATATTTTCCCAATATCTTTGGTATCCATGATCTGCCGCCCATACGGTGCAAATTCTTTACCATCTTGTTTTGTCTGTTTGAAAAGATCATTATTCGGAAGTGATTTCAGAAGTGATCCAGCATTACGGGTTCGTTTTATGGGTTGGTTTTGTGTTTTGGCATTTCTTACTTGGTGGCTTTGGTTATTGGTCAAATCCTTGTCGAATACGCCTATTAGATAATTCATTCCAACTGTTCCGTTCTTTTTCAATAATCTATAAGTGCATTGCAGTGTAGTATCCGGGCTTGGTATAAGAAAAATACTCGCATTATACAACACCGAATCAAGTTTGAATCCAACATTCTCTTCGATATCATCGGCGTCGCATTGTATATATTCGATACATGAGTTGTATTTTGTCATCTGGTTCGTTTGCTTTTGAGTTTCTGCCTGTTTTCGTTGGGCCATCTCAAGCATTTTTTCCGAAGAATCAATGCCAAAAACCTTACCCTCGTGGCCTACTATTTTTTCCAGTACGAACGTGGATGAGCCTGTGCCGCAACCAATATCACACACATACATGCCATAATGTATATTGCACGCCACAGCCAGCTTAAGTGTAAGATACTCGAATAGGCCGTAATCATGCTCGAAGTGCTCGTAGTGTTCAGCCGATCTGTCAAAATTGCCCCTCACTATCTCTTTTATGACGTCCGGATTCTTTTCGGCCATTTTTTTCTGCTCCTGTTTCTCACATTGGTTAGATAAAAGTGCTCGTATTTATAATTAACATTGAATGATAAAATTTTTGATTATTGTACCAGATCAAAGATACTAATATATAAGTATAATCAAACTAATATGACTCTTAATTAATACTATTTTTAGAATGTTGTCAGGTAATATATTTGTCATCCCGAAAAAAGAATAAACGTAAAAATAACCGCAAAAATTCAATGAACGAGTTCAAAACTCAACAACGAAAAAAAGATATTATATTCGTTGTTGTAATTATTATCTTGACCATAGGTTTGGCCGGAGGATTTTATTTTTTAAGTGATCATTGGTCCGACGAAACCGCTGACCATGATGATGTAGAGATAATTACGAATCATGATGACCAGCCGCAAGATATAGACCAGAACGGCAACGAGAAGAATGAAATAGAGTGGCACACCTACGAAAATGGCTTGGCTCTGGCAAAAGCAAATAACAAGCATGTTCTGATAGATTTCTATTATGATACTTGTTATTATTGTATCCTCATGGAAGACAATACGTATCCAAATCAGAATGTTATCGATCTATCCAAAGAGTTCGTATGTGTTAAGGTTGACCTTTACGAAAAAGAGGCGTATGATGGTGAACAACTCACCAAAGACTATGGCATTACCGGTTATCCGACCATTGTATATTTGGATTCTTTGGGCAAGGAGATTTATAGGGTTCCCGGTTATAGAGAGGCCGAAGAATTTATAGGAGATATGGATAATGCACTATCACTTTCATAGTCTATATCCACATTTAGATTAAACACAACTGAAGTTAAGGTGGCACATTATGGAAGCGAGTCGTGATCGGGACCGGGCGCATTTGTTGGATATTCCGAAGGATCAATTGGTCGAGTTATTATTCCTGCAAATTCGTAATCTCTGGTCAGAGGATGGTTTATATTTTCTTGGAATCGAGAAACAGTACGGCACCGAGGCAGCGATGGAAATAGATCGTAATGTCTGGTCGGTGATGGGTAAGCTCGAGGCGCGAAGGCTAAAGAGTTTGCTCAAGCCGAAAGGTAACGGTATAAATGAACTATTTGACCTTCTAAAACACACAAGTTGGTGGCTGGACCTGGAGAATAAGGAGTATGAGCTTAAAGATAATTATTTGACGATCACCAACCGCAAGTGTCGAGTCCACATCACACGGCAAAAAAAAGGCCTGGCCACTTTTGATTGTAAGAGTGTCCGCTGGGGGTTTTTGAAGAGTTTTGTTGCAGAATTAAACCCGGATATCAAGGTAAATTGTCATTTCTGCCCGCCCGGCCACCACCCGGAAGATGCATGGTGCGAGTGGGAGATCAGCTTGATATGTCGCTGAGATGGCGGGATGTTCTATGTATCGCTGGGATAGCAGGATGTTCTAAATGTCGAAGAGATAACGGGATGTTCTAAATGTCGCTGGAATGGCAGGATGTTCTATCCCAAGTCTGACAGTTTACTTTAAAAGGAGTTCTTAGTTACGAATGATTATGACACAACAAACGCAACTAAGAACAATAGACCTGACGCCGAACGATAATATATCCTTTCCTATTGGAACGATACTTACCGTTCAGGA
>JAEHCK010000194.1 GCA_020696345.1 Thermoplasmata archaeon
ACTGCCGCTGACAAAAAGATGGCTAACAATTACAAGAGAAAACGTAAGTATGTTAGTAACTGGTTTATCACGGATGATCCAAGAGATAATGAACGTGAGGCCGAGAAGAAAGTCAACGGTAAGGTGAAACTGTACGAATTTCCTAACAAGGTAGAAATTAAACTGAAAGAGGAAATTACAGACCCGGACGGTATAGGCATTTCAGTGTTTGACCCAGGCGAAGGTGGTTATGACTTCATATTGAAGGTCATGGCAACTAAGAAGGACGAGAAAGGTACTTCGTGGCCAGATTATGCCACATCAACTTTCGCCCGTAGATCAGGCGCAATTGGATCAGATTCCGAGATTGACGATTTGATGGAGCAAAGATCATCTTTAAAAGAATACATTGATGACCAACGTAAGTCCGAAGATGAACTGATCAAGTTAGTTAAGTCAGAATTGTTATTTGATATGGTTAAAGACGAGTATGAACTACTTCTGCGGAAACGAAACGCCATGGCAGACTCAGAGAATAAAAAAACTGAGTCACCCTTCGTTGATGAAACAGAGGGAATTCAAGCTCCCGGTCTTGATCACCAAGAGGATGACATACCCGATCAAGCTCTATTGAAGAAACATGAGGATAATGAGAAAGCCGCTGCCGATGAGAAACCGTCAAATGCTGACGAGGACCTTTTAGCGGAACTCGAAAAAATGACAGAATAATATAAATATTCTGTAGAGGTAAGATGATCAAATCAAGGTCGGTGTGACGGGCGGGACTTGATACCTCTTTTGTGTACTTAATACTCGATAAGCAGTTAATTAGAGAGGTATAACATTGCTATTGTTATATCATAATGAAGTATTAATAGAGCTGTTCGTACTGGAAACGTGAGTATAATTAGAACAGTTCGTACTTAGAGAAGAATAAGAATGGTAGAGTAGAAAAAAACCTCGATCTCCTGCAGATTTCGAGGTTTTTTTATGCGGAATTGCCTTTTGATATAAATATTGGTATAATGGTGTATGTTTAACCTTTTTAAAATAGATGAGAGTATGGGCGAAACCATTTGGGCGCCGATATGTGGTATTATTATACTTGTTGGATTGGTGATATTCGCCTGTTTATATTAAAATGACAAATATTACAGATTTATGTTTTAAATGTAAATACTATTGGCCGGATTTGAAGGCCTGTTCAGTCACCCTTGAATTTTCACCTAACATTTGTGATTTATTTGAAAAAAACACCCCGGATGATATAAATAAGTTTACATTAGATGTGAGGTGTTTATGTCAAAAGGTGGAAGTTTTGAAAGAGAGGTCAGCAAGTCTCTGACCAAGTGGTTGACAGGCGTTGAGAAACCATATAAGTTCTGGCGTATGCCGGGCAGTGGTGGTCTTGCGACAATACATGAGGAATGTCGGGAAATGTCAGGTGATATACGATCATTGGCACCCGAATCTGAATTTTTCACTCAGATATTCAGTGTCGAGTGTAAAACTGGGTATCCGAAGACAAGTTTTTGGCAACATTTCAAGAACTTAAAGACGTTTGGTATCAAAGAGTTTTGGACCCAAGCGAATGAAGATGCTGTTAAAGCTGGAAAACGACCATTGTTGATTTACCGCAGGAAAGGTAAACAAATCATACTTGGTCTAACCCGAGAAGATAACGTTCAATTGGAACGATCCTGTGACCTCCTAAGGGCATTATCGAGCATTACCTTACAGTTCGAAAACATGTTATTACCAACTATTGTGTTTTATGAGTTTTATCAGTTCTTAGATATGGTTAAACCAGTTTACATTAAAGAGGGATTCGGTTATAATGAATAAGAGAGGAAATGAATGTCGAAAATCAACCTGAAACCGGATGAATACCCTGATATCGTTATAGCGTATTTGTACGACAAGGTGTTGCATCCTGAGAAAGTTGCAACAGGTAACAAATTGTTTGATGAGTTCATGAAGAAATTGACATCTCGTGGCGCTTCACCATTGCTACGTGATTATTATTTGTCAATGGAACCAGACATGCGTAGAAAATATAAATTAATCAAAGAGGCGTTCGCTGGCGACACGTTATCGAACGCTGTTATAAATATCAGACCAGATAAGTTTGATAAGTTGGAGAAGGAAAAGAAAAAAGGTTTTTTCAAGAAAGTATTAAAAAGACTTGTCATGTCTAAGGATTTTACAGACGATGACGAGAAATTGTTAATGGAGGTATTTGAACAAGATGGGTGAAATGTATGGAACCCCGTTACCAACAGAAACGGGATTTGATGACACGACTGCACAAGCAGATAAAATTGCTGCCGATTCAATGACACAAGATGGCGGCGAAACAGGTTGGGATACAGGAATTGATTTTGATGGTGAGACTATAAAGGCCGCAGGTGAGAAAGGCGGTCTACCAGTATTTGACGTATCACACCAAGAGTTTTACAACAATATGAAATTGGATCGCCGTAAGATGGTCTTTAAAAGAGACACGCCGGCGCAACGGTTTCATAGTCGTACAAATTACAAGCAACATTTTTGGGTTAGAAACGCCGAAGATGGTTACATGCGAAAGGTAGGTAAATAATGGCATCTAAACCAAGGCCATATGAAAATCCCAGACGCAAAGGTAAAGCCACTGGTCGAGGTGGTCCAACTAAGAAATCAGGTAATAAAGGTAAAGGTAAATAATATGGCAAAATTAGATAAAATGCATCCTGTTGGTGGTACATGGGATGAACGCCGAATAGATAAAAAGAAATGCAAATAGAAAGGAGATTATAAAATGTTTGTTACAGTAGAAGTACAACCCGGTGAATGGTGTATAGGTTTATTGCCAGTTGTGGTTCGAGAGAAAAAGAATGCTCAGGTTGATTTTTTCAAAGCCGAATGTGTGGAAGTTAGACTGAATGGTACTGACCGAGAGTGTAAGATGGATTTCTCCGACATTCTTTCGAAATATATTTGGGTACCTGAGTATCGTATTTGTGACTTCACATTTGGTGGCGTCATGATGTCGAATGCGAAGTTCGATCCTATAAGAATCGATAAAGAAGATGCGGCATGGCTGCAGATGAATTTTCCAGCAGGCCCTGCTCCTAACACAAGTCAAGGGTTGAACAAACCGGGCATGATTCCATAATTTCTTGTACGTATATTTACAATAGTGTCAAAATTCGTTATAATAGTAACAGTTATTATTAAAGTGTTCAAAGGCGGAAGTAATGGAAATTGTGTTGTTAGTTGACTTTAATAACTTGTTATTTAGGACGTTGTTTGCCAAAGACGTAGCGGTCAAAACACCGAATCCGAATTATGATCTCTGGCGATATTTGTTATACGAATCTGTATATTTACAGATTAAACATATCAGAGCTACCGAAGTTGTATTAGCGGTCGATGACCCAAATTCGTGGCGCAAGTCTTACTTTTCACGTTATAAAGAATCCAGAAAATCAAAAAGGGAGAAACAAGAATTAGATTGGAAATTTATTTTCAGCGAGATGGATTCTTATCTCCGAGATTTAAAACATCATATGCCGTTCAAGGTCATAAAGATTAGATCGGCAGAAGCAGACGATGTGATTGCGGTAATAGCACAAACCATATCAACAGGTGAAAGATGCGTAATCTCATCTAACGATGAAGACTATCTCCAGTTGTGTTCCAAACGAGTCAAAATCTGGAACCCCACCAAACGTAAGTTCGTTCAACATAATCGTCCACGTAAGTTCTTATTAGAGAAAATTCTAATGGGACAAGCCAAGGATGACATCTTTAACATAAAGACACCCAGTGATTATCCGGTAGGTAAACGTAAGCCGCCGATGGGTCCTGAAACGGTCAAGAAAGTATTAGCCGGTGATGTCAAAAAATGGATCATGGAAAATGATTATTTAGGGAACTTCAAGAGAAACCAAGTCTTGATCGACTTCAACCATATACCTAATACAATTAGGAACAGGATTCTGGAAGCATACGATCAATACAATTTCCCTCCGCCAAAAAACATTTATCCGTTTTTCAAAAAATATCAAATGCGAGGTTATCAGGAAGACTTTCACCAAGTCGAAGCAAGACTGATGAAACTATACTAAATGAAAGAAACTACAGTAGTGAACATTGACTTAGGAGAGGAATGTGATGTGTACATTGGCCGACCTGAGAAATGGGGTAACCCATATAAAATAGGTCAACATGGTCCCAGAAAAATATGTATCGAGAAGTTCCGGAGATATCTGTTAAACAATAAAGAGTTGATGGTAGATTTAATGGAATTAGACGGTAAGGTATTGGGTTGCCATTGTGTAGGTGCAAAACTATATCATCCAGACCCTGTTTGTCATGGTCAAGTAATTATACAAGAAATACGAAATTTGAAAATAAAAAAACAGATTTTCAAATAGGAAAAAATAAATACTACCATTGTGATAGGCAAGTAATGAAACAGTTAATATGTTCAACCATTAGAAAAATCATTCACCGGCTCCCAGAAGATACCCCTTATATTGAAATTTTAAATAAAACTATGGCAGCCAACAAGGCCGGTGTAAATGAATTGACTGATTATAAAGTGAAATTTGTTCCTGATTATGATTGGAATCAACACAAACTATATAGTGACTTTGACTTTGACAAATTGAAAGTACCCGAATTTATAAAAGGTAATAAATTGGCCAATATGTACTATGATCTACATAACACTATAACAGATAGTACGGATGAAGTGGTTGATCTAATAGTGTTCGGTTACAATCAAGCTCTCCGTATAGATAAAAAGTGCAGAGAATATGAGAAAAACAGAAGTAGGAGGTCTATGATTTGAAAAGCGTATTTGTAACTGAGAAGACGTTGGACTCTATGTGGTTCCGACTTCTCAAAGAAGTGAATGAACATGGTAGAAAAAACCCCATAACATACGGTAGTTTTGCAGGATCAAACAGACTTGAATTTGATTTTGCTGCCGGCACCATAGAATTTCCCACCATAAGACCTTTAGCACCAATCATGCCCGAAGGTGTACCACCCCCAACAACAGATGTGGAGATTGAAAAGTATTTTGTCGAGTATATAATGGACGGTACGTTGACCGATAACAATCACTATAAGTATGCGACATGGATTTCAGGTGGTCAGTACACTATACCTAAAGTGAGATGGCCAGATAGCCATGATGCCGGGCATAGATTGACAATTGAAGTACCTAATCAGACCCAGTGGATTATCGATCACTATAAGAAACGTGGTCACGGTAACAATCATTGTTATATACAGGTTGGTTATCCTGAGAGTTCGTTCGCATATGATCTACCGTGGAACGATGAATCAGAAAGACAGACCAGTCCGTGCCTTAGAGGGATCGACACTCATATCAAAGATGGTGCCTTACATATGGCAGCAACGTTTAGATCGTGGGATTTGTACGCTGGGTTCCCTGAGAATATGGGCGGTATTACAATGTTGATGGAGTACATGGCTAATGAGATTGGTGTTGAAACTGGTCCGTTGTCATTCTCATGTTTGAAGTTACATGCATATGACTACCAAACAGAAGCAGTGAAGGCAAGACTGAACGAGGAGTAAATTGTGGATTTACAAACAGAAGTAAACAATATGTTAGACGATATTTGTGGAGAACTGTTCGAACAAACAGATGATCAAAAAGAAGAAATCAAAGAAGAAATTAGAACCAAGTACGCCGACCTTTTATTATACACCCGAGAATTACTTGATCATGACATCATCCGAGATGAGGACCGTAACATTTTGCGGTACGTGGCCGAGTCAATAGAACGCCGTAACAACTTCGATACCATTGAACATCGTTGTAATTGTGGTTCAACATATACAATCTACACAACAGGTGGCAGAACCAAATATGAATGGGACATGTATAAAGACCGGGAAGTGGTTTCAGTAAGTGTTGATGGATTCTATTGTATGGATTGTGGTGAGGGAATAAGGTGTACAGGTACGATACATAAAATTTTAAGTGCTGACTCAAAACATGAAGTCAGCCGGAGGGAGAATGCTTTCAGACAACGCACAAAAAATATTTGATGATCTATATTGCTTCGCAGGTGAAACTGTTG
>JAEHCK010000012.1 GCA_020696345.1 Thermoplasmata archaeon
CATAAGCAGTGTAGAATAACATCACTTTATCATACGAATCAGCCTTTCTCGCAACATCTTGAATCGCCCTTAAAATGTTTTCTTTTCCAGTAGTACCACTACTCGTCACTTCTTTATCTCTCTCCAAATATGGAAAATCACAGGTTGATTTTGGAAAATTATCATGCACACCAACATAATTAATCTGATCCTGCAAGTAATATCCTGTATATCCCGGCCCGGGCTTGGTGTTATTGTGATGCTCTGTCAACATTAGACCCATCTCCTGGATGTGTCCTCGGAACTGGCTTCTATCAAAAGCGATATCACCTTTGCTCCCCTCGATCAGTATCGCGAATCTATTATCACCGTTACCGTTATGTTTCGGTAGGTCCACGGCGTTCGCCAGCGTCCGGCTCACTGCTCGGGACATTTGAGATTCATTATCGATATGGTCAAATGCCCTCGGGCTCGCCCCCTGATTAATTGTTGCTTACCATTCCGCAAACCCGCCCGAAACCTCGTAAGGTTTCGGCATCGCCGTGATATGATTTTTTGCATTATATCCGCCTCCAACTCCGTTCCCCCTGACCCATGTTCCGCACCTGCGGTGGCACAAGCCCATCCCCCCTTGTGCCGTCCTCGGCACGGATTGATTATTTAATTCCAATGATAATAATATATGGGTATGTCAATAATTATATTAAGAACTATGTTATTTAAACTTAATCGTTGAGTTAAATTACATTTACATTTTGTCTTTTTATATCAAATAGCAATTGAATAAAAATTGAATATAAAATTACAAATTTTAATTTCATTTCAAACATATTAAATAATCCTACAAGGTCACCGTCATTAAGCGTAATTTCAAATGTTTTTTTACCAGATTTAATATCGGTAAATTTAATAGTATTATCATTTATAAATTCAAATCTTCCATGAGCTACGGAATTTCTAATATGAGTTATATCAGCTTTTCCTTCCGATCCTTGTTTTCTAATTGTAAAAAAATCCTCAATTAGTTGATCTCTCTTCTTTTTATCTATTTTCATTCCTATATCTATAAGCATAACCATCTTTTTTCTAATAAATCCATTAGAACTGGCATATGCTTCGTATCTAAGTATATGAGCTAAACAGAGTAAAAACATAAAATTTTTTTTAGATTTTCGAGATTTCTTTTTTTCAAAAGATTGTATTTCTTGAAATAATATTCCCAAAGAATTTTCAATTTTATCTAATCTTCCTGTTTCATCTTTAAGTAAATTTACTTTTTTCCCAGATTTTAATCTTTTTCCATAGACTTTAATAATAATTTTTTCAAAGATTTTATAAGATTTTTCATATGAAATATCTCTATTACAAAACTCTGAAATAAGCATATTTTCTCCTTTAAGTAACATTTGTTGTTTAATAACATTTTTATTATCATATCTCTTTAATTCTTGTATAAAAATTCTTTTTGTTTTGTTGAATTTGAATTTTTTTGTCATTTCTATTATATTTATTAAATTATTTCTAACATTATCAATTTTCAATTTTTATGCCTCCGTTAGATAATATTTAGTTTTAAATTTTGATATATTTTTTTTTACAAAAACTTTATCTCCCGTCTTTGCACATTGTAATGCAAAGCCAGAAAGTAAAGTTTTTGTTCTCAGCAGATTTTCAGATTAATTTCGAACTTCTCTCCCAGATTTGAGTTTATAAGTTATAATTTAATTTTATTTCCTTCCACCTTCTCCGATTTTTCCACTAGCAAAACCATAGAAAAATCTACGGAGTTGATATGAATGAGTTGGATAAATCATTTGACGAGGTTATCGAACGAGCCATATAGGCATTTCATGGCGAAAGCCTGTATGTTCTGGATCCTACGTAAGTTGAAGCATGATGTTGCTACCGAGTGGGGTGTAGGTAATGGTTATGTGGATCTATGCGACAAGACAACCCGCACCCTGTATGAGATTGAGTTCCAGGTATCAGCCAAGCATTTCGCAGAGAAACGCGAACAGTATAATATCAGCGGTTATGAAATTATAATCGTAAATTGTTCAAAGATGCCAATGGAAATCAATCAAATGATGAAGTTTCTTGAGCAGTATGTTGTTCCTGATTAGGTGTGTTTTGTTCTTGTTCAGACCCAGATGAAGTTATGGTCTGCTCAACTAGCGATGGCTTCTCTTCATCTTTTGTTAAACTTTCTTCGGTTGTTTCAACTTGTCCAGGCGGTAATCTCGGCACTTGTTTGGCCACTGGTACTGATATCTGTTCAGGTTCTTGCTTTTTAACGACGGGAGACAATATAGATTGTTTTGATCCGTCAGATGTAGCTGAAACCGGCAATTGCTCAGAAGAGGATGCTGCCTGGATCTGCTCTTGAACTATTTCTGAAGTGGTCGCTACACCAGACTCCTCGATCTCCGCCTCCACGGTCGGCAGCGGTCTTTGTTTAGCACGTTTCTTGCGCGTCACGATCAACATGAATATACATATCAGGATCACAATGATAATAATTACAAGAAATATATAAAACCAAATATTTTCGGAAATGGTATCGGTCGTTGATGTTTCCTTATCTTCAGTTATCTTGATGGTTAAGGTTACCTTTTTCTCGAGTATGAATTTGTGCATGGCTGCATTTCCGGAAGCTGCCACAATGGTTAGTTGTATCTCACCTTTTTTTACATCTTTCATAGCAGATATCGTTATGTTGAATTCTGCAGTACCATTTGGGATAATATTTCTAATTTTTGGTCCGTTTATTGATGCATTAATGCCTTGAACAGCTTGATCCAGTGGTTTCAACACGATCATATCGTCGACGTCGCCCAGGTTGGTCACGATGGCGGTGATGGATATTTGTTCGCCGGGCTTTATCTCCACCAGATCGGGTACGATTGTCAGTGTGAAATCAAAGTTTGGTGTGGGTATGATAGTTATTTTTACATTAGCTATAGATATCTCACCGGCGATGTCGGAAACTTCCAGTCTGATCTGGTGCTGACCAGATGGTAATAAGATATAAGTTAGGTTTTTTCCTTCGCCAAATTTACCTGAGATGTTCGAATACCATTTAAATGTTAATCTATCCACGTAGATCAGGTCAGGGTCATCACAGATCGCCGAGAAATTGATTTCTGTCCCGTTCTCGACCTCAACCCTATCCTTTGGTTCAATGATCACCGCCGGCCCGGGAGCGTCATTCACCGGTGTTACGGTTATGGTAACATTGTCAGAAACATTGAAGACACTGTCGTTAGCATAGAAAATTAATGTCTCTTTACCGTTCCAGTTCTTTTCCGGAATCAATGTTACGGTGCCGTTATTCTGATGAATGGTGACATTGAGATGTGCCTGGCCTTCGCATTGAAACACCAATGGGTCGTTGTTGATATCTTTGAACCAATGATAAAGATTAATTGAGTTATCAATCGTATCCTCCGGTATCTCGAAATCCTTGATTGAATTATTGATCACCGGCCAGTGTTGTCCCAAAGTGGTTATTCCTTGCGCTAAATTCGAAAACCCTGATTCATTCGGTACTTCATCGAAGGCAGTAATGACATAATAATAAGTTGTTTCTTCATCCAGGCCAGTATCAATATATTCTTCATTGTTTTTTTCTATAGTATCAATGGGCTCGCCCCATTTGTTTGGATCTGATTTTTCACTTTTAAAGAGATTGTACCCTTCCAGATCAGGTTCAATGTTCGGGTCCCAAATCAATGTGGTAGAATTGTGGGTGGTAGAAATTACTTCTAATCCATTGGGTGGTTTTGGCGGGACAGAGTCCCATGGGATTCCTGAAACGATTACAGAATAATTGGATAACTGCCCACGATGGTCTCTTGCCATGATACGATATTGATACGTTTCCCCGTCATTCAGGCCGGTGTGGTTATAAGTGAAACCGGGATGTGTAATTGGTTCAATTTGTTCCCAATCAACCATCGTTTCATTCTTGAATTCCAAATCGTAATGGTCCGTATCCACTGTATTCAAGTCCCATGATATATTGAGCGTGTTGCCAGGTGGGTATGTCGAGACTTGAAGATTCTCAGGTATGTTTGGGGGCCAGTCAACGGTGATATCAACGATGTTCGACCATACGCTTTGATATTTTTCGTTGTATGCTTTGACGCGGTAATAGTAAGTGTCATTTTTTCTGTTAGAAATATTAAAACTTAATTCTGAACCATTGTAGAGTTCTGTTGGTGAATTGAAATTAGAGTTATTGTCTTCTTGTAATATATATCCTGTTATCCTGGCAGTCACGTTCCATAATAAAGTGTAGTTTCCATCTGTATCGACTTCACCGGGATCGCTCAATATCGGTATCCCTGGTTTTAACCAACCTAAAGGATTAATGAAGGGATAATAATCTAGTTTTAAAAATGGTAACTTTGTGTCACCAATAGCATCACCTTTGATTAAATGTTTGTCAGTAATATCCCATGAATAAATCATAGCACCTGTATCATTGCCAGTATATTCTGACCAATAGTTGCCTTCTTGATTACTATTATTATAATAATTATAAAAGGCATATCCTTCAACAATAGCTGCATCATAATAATTAGCTTTATTCGAAATGAAATTATTATAATAAAAATAATTATCTTTCGAGCCGTATTGTAAACTAAAACCACTTTGATTATTGTATGATATTGTATTTCTATAAAAAGTATTATTATTTGATGTAAATAATTTAAAACCATCTGTATTTTTTGTAATGGTGTTATTTATAATGAAATTTTTATTACATAGGATATCTAAGTGAATTCCAACATTTCCATTATAAGAACAATAATTATCAATAACTGTATTTGAATTGGATATATATAGGTTTATACCTACCCATTTATTAAAATTACAAGAATTATTTTTAATAATATTTGTATTTGAAATATAAAAATGAATACCAACTCGACTATTATTATTGCAGATGTTATTTTTTATTGAATTTGAAGTTGAATTATAAGAATATATCCCAAAATCATTATTTGAACAATTATTATTTTTAATAGTTACATTGTTAACATTCCTTAATTCAATACCCGCATCTAAATCTGTAAATGGAGTAATAAATTTATTACCGCTACCAGTTATAGTAAATCCAGAAATACTCACGAAATTTGCGGAAATATAAACAACATCTCCAATTCCGCTTCCATTTATTATTGTGTTTTTTGTTCCGTTTCCTATTAATGTTACTGTTTTATTTACAATTAGATTCTCATAATATACCCCTGCCCACACATAAATAATATCTCCATTACTAGCGTTATTTATCGCATCCTGAATAGTAGTATAATTTCCATTACCATTACAATCTACAATTATTATATTTTTAGCAGTTACATTATCAATATTAATTATTTTTTCAAATATGAAAAATCCAATTAAACCTGAGATAATCAACACAAATACAATATAAGCAGATATTGCCCCCATTCTTAATTTGTTACCAGACATCTTATTCACATTTCCTAATGTCATATATTTTTTATATATTCAATAATATAAATAATTTGAGTAAAAGATTTCAATCTAATAATCTCTAGTTTTTATGGATTTATGTGAACGATTACTGATTAATTAATTTCAGAATAAATAATTATTTCCTTCTTCTAAGTAAGTATATTCTATTTTTGGTTCGTCATACCATGGATCAAATGCACCATTTTTATTCAATCGATAACCTAGATGCCAGAGTTTCATAAAATTATATGATTCTTCAGAAGATATATAATCATTTGAATACCCACTTATTGATGGAAAATGTGAATAACCATTTAATGCATTTGTAGTGCTTTCATCAGCATCTAATATATCATTACTTTGCACAGTACTTTGAGTAAATCTATCAATGTATATAGCTTCAGTTAATCCCGAAACAAATTCAACACCGTTATCTCCCCAATTTTCATAAAAATCTATTCCATTCGAAGGTTTTTCTCTTTCAATTTCATATAACTCATCATTATACTTTGATAATTCATACTGCCAAACTGTTTGACCTGAGGTTGGATTATATTCTTCGTAATCAATCTTTGGAGCATCACCATCATCGTATTGTTTGCCTTGTGCAATCCACCACCCAACATAATAAACCTGTGTTGTTGAACTTATTTCCTTATTACACAAATCAAAATCATATTCTTTTCCATTTGTTCTGGATTCCCCAGCCTTATCACTCGTGATAATTACCCGATTTGTCTCATCTTTATAAGTCGTAGATGTAATTTTATCCCGCTTTAATTCATCTATCCAATCACCAGAAAAATCCGGCTGCAAAATAATTGTCATATCTTTGCATTCAATGGTATCCAAATAATTGTCCAACCCATATAGTTTTTTGATTGTTATAATAGAATTTATATCTGGCGTTAAGTCAATGGGTGTAATTGAATTGCTATTATCCGCATCAAAGAAATATTCAGTTGTTCCTCCAAACGATTGCGTTCCACCGTATCCCGTATAAAAGAAAAGCACCTTATCATATGAATCGGATTTCCTGGCAACCTCTTGAATAGCCCAAAAAATGTTTTTCAAACCCATTTTTTGCGTAACTTGTTTATCTCTCTCCAGATACGGATAATCACAAGTTGATTTTGGATAATCATCATGTATACCAACATAGAATATCTGATCCTGCAGATAGTACCCAGTATATCCCGGTTCCGGTTTTATATTATTCTCGTGTTCGGTGAGCATCTTCGCCATTTCGCGAATATTAGCTTCGAACTGTTCCTGTTGGAACGGTTCATTCGGATTTGCCTTGATACCTTTGCTCCCCTCGATCAGTATCGCAAACCGATTATCACCGTTACCGTTATGTTTCGGCCCTGCCCCGAACATGCCCCACTTGATAGCTTCGGGGTAAGATTCGTAATCATCGGATTCTTTCAATCTCTCAGCCCCTGCACCCATAATGATCTCGACCTTTTGATTACCATCGGTGTCGGCTATTGCGGACGATGCGATATATGTTGGATATTCCACGCCCGTTCCCAGTGCGTAATAGCTGTAGTCCTCATCCACGGCACCCGCGGTATCCAGGCAGTAGATGTGTCCATCCGCGGACATTGCGACCGTTTCGTAGCCGCCGTCGGGGAATGAATTGAGGTCAACCGCCGATGGTGATACGCTGAACGCACCCTTCGTGCCTTCGCCTACCGCGGGGAACTGCCAGTTCAGGGTGCCATCCGAGTTTAAGCAATATGTGACGCCGTTATCGGAACCGATCACGACCTCAAGCTCTTCTGTTGAAATATCGACATTAGCGATGGAAGGTGATGAGCGGATTGGTGAGTAGGTGTTGAATGTCCATTTTAGTTTACCTTCATAATCTATGCAATAAATCTTACCATCATCGCAACCAACTACTATTTCCATATAACCATCGCGGTCGAGATCGCCGATGGCGGGGGTGGATTTGATTGGAGAGCCGGTATCATATGGTTGTAGCTCTTCTTTTGAACCTATCCATATATGATCACCCTTATGATTTAAACAATAAATTTTTCCATTCTCATTACATATTATTATCTCTAATAAATCATTATTGTTTAAATCACCGATTACTGGCGATGAATATGTGTCTGCATTATATGGATCTCTATAAAATAGTTCGCCTATCCAAGTATCACCTATTACCCCCAATGCTGGACTTCTTAACCCAGCATGTAATATAATCTTATTTGTATCATAAAATCCTTCCATACCAAAAGAATGTCTGACACTCGGTTTGGTATTAGGTCTTGCTTTTGTTAAAGTCCATATGTTATTGCTTTGATCATACACCCAATTATCATATATCATTCCAAGGCTCCCTCCGTATCCGCCAAATAGAAATGCTTTATCATCATTCCATATAGATGCCATTTCTCCTGATCTTTTGGTTGGGATATATATTGGATTAAATGTTAGTTTGATCCATTTGTTAGTAGGGGTATTTGAATTATATTCCCAAGTATCGTCAAGATAATTAGTTGTAATTCCATTAAAATTACGACCACCAAAAAGTACTACATTATCAGTTCCATAGATAGTTGCCATTGAATGACCTTCTCTAGCATTTGGTTTAATTGACATTTTTTTCTCAGTCCACTCATCACTACTATAATCATATTCCCAAGTATCATCAAAATAATTCCAATCGATAGAGCATCCTCCAAAAAGCACAACTTTATCTGTTTCGTGAATAGAGGCCATTGCATGCCAAATTCTTTTACTTGGTTTAGGAGGTGATGGATTCATTTTTGTCCAACTGTTAGCACTGAAATCATATACCCAAGTATCATCGAAAAAATTAGTTGAATTTCTACCGCCGAATAGTACAACCTTATCCGTTCCCCAAATAGTTGCCATTGCATGACTTTCTCTAGCATTTGGTTTGCTCCCTGAAGGATTTTTATCAGTCCAAGTTTTGGTACTTAAATCGTACACCCAAGTATCATCAATTAATGGGGATTTTTTACCACCAAAAAGCAACACTTTATCTGTTCCATGAATGGTTGCCATTCCAAAATCAGATCTCTTACCTGGTGTGTTTGTTGGGCTTGGTGTAGATGGAGTCGTCTCTTCCCAATATATAGTTGATTTTGGTATTAAGGGATCTTCTATCCAGAGTACCTTAAGCTTATAATCAAAACAATAAATTCTACCAATATAATTTACCATTACTATCTCAAGATATTTATTCTGAACAATATTAGCAATGGCTGGTGAAGAATAAAATGGAGATGCGATCGGTGTGGTTTGGGGAATATTAATATCAAATACAGATGTGTCATAACTCCATTTGGTATTACCATTTACATCTAATATATAAACCCAACCTTCAACCGTACCCACAACAATTTCCAACTCCTTATCATTATCCACATCAGCAATTGCGGGTGAACATACAATATTCTTTCCAAGAAGTGCCTTCTTTATTGGAATTGGGTTATTATCTTCATAAAAGTATAACCCATAATCTTCACCGCTCCTACCAATCACTCTTCTAGTCTCTGTTTTATAAGATGTACTTCCACTATCCCATTTACTATACTGCAATATCGCCGGCGCGGCCTCGAAATGATGAAACTGGTACTCTGGATGGAACAACCCCTGGTCTTTCGATTTTTCTTTACCATCTTTCGTTTCATCGGCGTCGGTATCCGGGTCGTTGGGATCGGATATATCGGGTCCCAGTTGGACACTGATATCCAAAAGTTCGATTGTTTCTTCTACATTTGCTGAGAACTTCAATGGTATGGAAATATATCCATTCTCATCGATCTCATATTCATGATTTGCGATATAATCGTTCAACTCTGCCGAGAAATCATATATCGGGTACATGACTTCGTAATTCCCTGGCGTGTAATCCACCGTGCTATCGTCACCCACATCAAGGGTTGGGAGAGCAGGAATATTGTTATTTATATAATTATAACAGATATCTCCATCCTCAAGTGTACCAGCAGAAAAATCATTCCATACGACATGTATCTTACCGGTCCCGTCCGCCGCCGCCTTGGGGAATCGTGAGTCTTTTCCAAGATCTTCACTCAGTTCCACCGCCGAGCCCCAGGTAACGCCATTATCCGTGCTCCTTCTATATTTGATCTGGTAATTCGAGACTCCCGGTGGTTCTTCATATATATCTTCACTCCAGAATACATATAATAACGAATTTTTAACATCCACCACAATAGAGGGGTCTATCGAATCCACTCCAGGCGATGCGGATATAACGAATACATTATCCCATGTTCTTCCATTATCAGTGCTCCTTTTATAGTAGACTTCTGTAATTGTAAGGTCTGGATAATCAACCCAAACGGCATGAACATTTTTACCGTCAACCGCAATGCAGCCCGTACTATCTCCGCTGTCCGTGCCAAACGCGGATCTAACATTATTACCATCGGTCAATTGCTCACGCTGAACAGCCGTATTTCCGTTATTATACAGCCTCATATAATCGACCTCACAATCTTGACCGTCCGGGTCGTCATCGTTGAACACGACATGTACATTACTGCTGTCCACACCAATGTCCGGTTTGTTCGGCGAGCCGCCGGCGGTATTGTCCGCCCTGATCGAGTCCACAATCCCCCAGCTGTCACCATTTGTACTACTTTTACTGTATACTATCTCATCGTCATCAGGTGAAGTATACCAAACCACGTGAACATTCTTACCGTCAACCGCGATGTTTGGTTCATACGAATCGTCTATATCCGATAACCTAGTATCATCCAACGGCCATTCATTGTCATCACCCTCTTTTTCATTTTTCGAATAATATATCTTTCTTTCATTCAGATCATCAACGGTCGCGTAAACTACATGGATATTGTCATCGTACACATCTATTGAAGGATAACCCGCATCGTATTGAGGCGGATTTGAAAACTCATGACTTAAAGTCCATGAAGAGCCGCCATCATTGCTTCCTATATATTGCACACTATCCCCAGTCAAACCAGTTTCATAATTTTGAAAAACTACATGTATTCTATCTCCACCACTAGTCACCGCTATATCCGGATATTTGTTCTCCTGCCCCGTAATTCCGTCTTGAGCGCCAAAGCCGGTTTCCTCGCTCCTAACCTTAATGTTCATACTGGCCTTTGTGACATATCTTCTGACGAGCCCCTGGATAGGAATTTCCAGATTTGTCGTACCCTGCCCACCTTCCAGAACCACCACATTATCCGAATCATCAGATATTGTGGTGACTTCCATTGGTTTATCGTTGGAAATTCTAACAAACACCCCTTTGTCAACATAAATTCTCTCAGTAATTGAAACGTCTAGAGCACTTAAGTAAATAATATTATGAGTTAATGTGATAATAGAATCAAATTTATACCATCTATAATAATTATCATAGATTGTTTTGGTTACATCATAATCTTCTTCTTGAATGGTATATCTTATTTTTAATTCAGCAGGTTCACCATCTTTCAATCTGGCTTTAATATAATAAAGATATGTATTTTCAATAGATAAACCTTGGAATTCCACATTTATTACCTCTCCATCGCCTCCTGATGCACTATATGCTGCATCATCACCTTTTGGCTTCGGATCATTTGCTGTAGGATCCTCTACTGATATGCCACCAGAACCTAAGTTATCCTCGGCCTCGAACCAATATACTCCATTTTGGACTTCTCCATCATCATTTAATACATCGAAATCAGTATCAAATAATATGGGACTTGAAGAATAATTAATTAATTCAAAATAATCCGAGATAGTATCGAAATCCGTATCGGAATGTTCTGAACTTGTACAAAATTGAAATTCTTCCAGATTTACCAAATTATCATTATCCTGGTCCAAATTGGCATCATTGGGATCGTTTGGGTTCAGACCGTGCTGTAGCTCATACCAATCAGGCATACCATCAAAATCCGAATCAGGTGCAGACATCCTTGAATAATCATATTCGGTCAAGTTGATAATTGGTAAAGAGTTCGAATCAACTTCAAGATCATAGATAATGCTATTGATTATTACCGATAAATCGATTCCAGGTGAACTATCAATGAATTTGATACTTATATCATTAGTTGATAATTCATTATTCGATATATTTATCGAAGAGCTGTTAAATACAATACCAAAATCATTTTGTGAGATCGAATTATTGGTGATCGTACTATTTTCCGAATTTTGTGCTGAATCGTCAATATATATGCCATAATAACAATTTGAGATAGAAGTGTTAAAAATTGTCGGATTGCTCTGGTTAATATAAATACCGCTTCCGGAGAAATTATCTATTTCGGAATTTATTATTATTGAATCCGAATATAGTTGAATTCCGCTTTTTGGCTCATTTGAACTGCCATTTATATTAAAAACCGAACATTCACTCATGGTCATATTGCCTTCGACTTTGAATTCATAAGGATAATTCGCATTATAACTCTTAATTTCGGTGGAATATAACGATAAATTACCCCCTGGTTTCACCCAGATCATGTAGGTATCGCTGGCCGTACTGTTCATGATCAAATAACTGTTTGACAATATCAATGCCTGGTTATTATCAATTGTCAGGTTATTATTTAGAATTAAATATTCCTCGCCCGAAAACGGGTTCGTATTCCAGATATTCAATTCTGCACTATCGTTCATCCCATCCGAGTCGGTATCCATGTTTATCGGGTCGGTACCATTTTGAAATTCTTCCAGATTGGTCAAACCATCGGAATCGTAATCAAGATTAGAATCGCTGCTATTAGAATTATTCAGACCATATTGATATTCAAAATAATCTGGCATCGAATCGGTGTCATTATCGGGGGCGGATATTTTTGACCAATTGTATTCGGTTAAATATATATCGGGAAAAGAATTTGAAGATACATTGATATCTGCATTATTGTTTACAAATTTACATGAGAAGATCGATGAATAACTTTCAATCAATTTTAATCCGATTTCATTGGATATGAATTTTGTATCGGAAATCTCCGGAGATGCATTGTGCAAAACCATACCGATTTCGTTATTCAAAATAGTATTTTTCATGATCAGAGAATCCTCATAATTATTTGTTATATCCTCAATTTCGACTAATGCCGATATTGTAGTGTTATTTGCGTCTACCACTTGAACAACGCTTATCCCTTCCCATTTTGCGGTATATGATCCATTTTGGTCAATCGAGCCAAAAGTCGAATTGTCTACTGTCCAGTTCAATGGTGCGGTACCATTTGTAACATTAAATTGCAGATCATCGTCAATGTTCAATACAGCATATGTTGGTGATATTTTCATAGATGTATATGATTCCGGAATCACCTGTACCAACGCTTTCCCTATAGTCGTATTATTATCTGCGACCGTAATAATACTCCCACCAATGTTTTGTGAAGTAAAAAAGCCAGTACTATTGATGGTTCCAACAGTTGTATTTGATGAGTTCCAGGTATAAGGCGGGTCACCACCTGTAACATTGAATTGTACCGAACGATTGGTAAGAATATCGACTTTCGACGGTGATAACCCCAAAACAGGTACTGGCCCTGCAAAATATATGCCGTAATAACAGTTTGAAACGGTGGTATTATAAATTGTCGGTGTACTTTCGTTTATATATATTCCCGTTCCCAAACTGCTATTGATTTTGGAGTCGATAATTACAGAATTAGAATATAATTGAATGCCACCCGTTGGTGTAGATTGAATACCATATAAATTATCCAATGTACAATTTTCCATATACATGTCCCCTTCGACAATGAATTCATAGGAATAGTCTATATTATAGCTATTTATTTTTGTAGATAATAAATTCAAAGTACCACCAGGTTTCACCCATATGTAATATCTATTGCTTGAAGTGCTATTGACTACCAGTTGCACTTTCGATAATTCCAATGTGCCGCTGCTGTTTATTATTAAATTTCCGTTCAAGATCAAAGTTTCATTTTCCCTGGTTATATGATCACCATATTCGATATACCAAACATTGGTTGTCTCACCATTTGTAGACGGAGCACCATATTCTGCTTCGGCATAAAACAAAATAAAATTCCAAGTTATTGCGGTCATTAAAAATACAACAAAATACGCTCTTATTTTCTTATACTTCTCCAGATACATATTTTCCCCTCCTTATGTCAAATATTCTTATCTTCCTCTCCCTGAATTATAATGTTATAGTGTTTCAAATTTTACTCGATAGTCCACTCGATAGTCCACTCGATAGTCCACTCGAACTCTTACAATGATACAGGCAATCGATGTATTTGGATCTCTTTTTGCTATCATGTTTCAAATTTTTTAATTCTTGAAGTAAAGAGGACATAGTTAATAATTACATATAACTTTTTCGTATTCTTATGAAATATTGCTATTTTTATATTAAAAGATAAATATATTAAGGCTTATTATTTAGTTTTTTTATAAATTTGTTATGATATGTCTTTCCATTATTGACTGATATCGCAAATCTATTATCCCCATTATTGATATTGTCAAATGCCCTTCCTGTTCCGCCCCTGCGGTGAGTCGCACCCGTCCCACTGCTCCTCTTCCTTTGCGAGATACTAACGCAAATGGTAAGGAATGGGTTAATTGGTGCTTGTAGTGGAATGGATTACTTGATGGGGAACCGATCACATTCCCCATTCCCATGTACAACATAAAATATTTACATTCCCCATCCTAAACTATTGACTCCATGGACTCTCGACTCTTTAGACCCTCGACTAATAAGCATTAGTTTATCCATTTTCCACCCCTCTCCAAATGTTTTTCAACAATAATTCTTAGCAATGGTCCCCCTTCCCCAAACGATTTTATTTATTAAATAATCGTAGTGGTCTGCCGAAGGCTTGGCCGAAGGCCTATTCTCCGCCAAAGAATCCACGCAGTACCGGATGCATCTCCATCATTTGCTCTTTGCCGATCTCCTCGTATAATCTAATGATTATACCTACGGTTAATAACACGCCAGTTCCGCTTGAATTACCAACCGTTCCGATCATATCGGCTCCTGCAGCCAATCCGCCGACAAATGCTCCGCTGATCACGGTGACCATGGGAATATACCTCTCCAGTACTTTTCGCAATACACGCGGATCGCGCCTGAAACCAGGGATCTGCATACCGCTGCTCTCGATCTGTTTTGCCACGTCCTCCGGGCCCATATTGGTTGTCTCGATCCAGAATTTTGCAAATAATACGGAGCCAATTACCATCACACTCATATAAATTACCACATGCAAGATGACTTGATATAACTCATGGCCGGTGACATAAGGCCCGTATCTGTCCCAATTTAACGCTGGCAATAGCCATTCGTGGACGCCACTGATCTGGGATAGATACCATGCACCGCCGTAAAGTGGTTTTGTAACATTTTCACCGGTTTCCGTGGTATATGCACCGATCCACCATTGGTGACCTAATAATGGTATTTTCTGCAGCGTCGGATGGCTCCAGAGTAATAAAGAGAACATATTCACATTTGCCAATAATGCGGACATTAAGATAACCGGAATATTTGATGCGTAAATAAGCCTGATCGGGTACCTGCCGCGCGCACCGCGTACCCTACCATGTGCCAGCGGCAGCTCGATGCGGGCGGATTCCACATATGCCACGATCAAGAATATCAGGATCGTACCGATCAATGCGATGATCGGATTGGGCGGCCCTAAAAATATCTGCTCGAGCCCGCCGCCGTTCGCAATATCGCTCAGCGACATATCAGATAACAAGTCAATGGTTTTGGGTATGGTACCGCTAGGTGTACCCTTGGGTAGTCGATACTCTTCGTAGTTTTTTAACGGGATCCAGTTCACGGTACCCGTGAATATTGCCTCGGAAACGCCCGCAGCTATGAATAGACTGATACCACTACCGATGCCCCATTTGGATACCAGCTCGTCCATAAGGAACACCAGGTAGCTGCCTGCAATGAGTTGTACCACAATGATGAACCGTGCAAACCCGAGCCCCTCGGTACCTCCACCGAAGGCACTGATCAAAGGCGCACCGGGCATCAAGTATCCGAATACCTGCGGTACTGCTTCGATGACGATCATGGCGATTACAACAACTTTCTGGGTTCCTTGGTATACTGCCTTGTCCTCACTCTTTGTCAGGTCAAGAGAGATGATCTTGGCGCCAGTGAACAACTGCATGATAATAGACCCGGTGACGATCGGCCCGATACCCAGATGCATTAATGAGCCCGATGCACCGGCCATGATCGCCCGGAATTGTGAGAATATATCAAGACTGCCTTCCACATCAAGGCCGAAGATAAAAACATTTGTCAATATGAAATAGAATACCAAAATGCCCAGGGTCCACATCATTTTGGTGCGAAAATGAACATGTCCTTCTGCGCGTTTGATGGCCGGAAAGCGTTCGATAATGGGTTTTAGGCCGTATAATTTACTATGTTCGCCTTTATAGGAGATCACCAGATATACTAGCCAGAGTGTAACGCCCATTAGCGGTGGGAATAGAACAGCGCCCAACATATCATTATCTTTCCAATAATAGGAGAAATAGATAACTAAAAGTAGGATGTAACCTACTATAATGGGTACTGCCCAGCCCTTTTTTCGTTCTACGGCTTCGCCTGCCATTTGATATCACGTTGCATTTTATGTTGAATTATTTGTATGACCAAGTATCGAGATCCATGGCTTAATTTACTTTTCTTCGATGATTTTGATATTACCACCTGCATTCTTGACCTTTGAAATGGCCTTTTCCGTGGCTTCTTTTATCGTTACATTAACCGGTTTTGTTATTTTACCGGAACCTAATAATTTATCATAACCCAACTTGTCAAGATCGATCTCATAATTATTTTTTACTTTTTTGATGTTACCCTCTTTGAGTAATTGGTCGATCTTCTCATCCAGGATAAATAAATTGATAGTGAGTTTAGCTCCGATCACACACTGTGGTCTTTTGAAACCATGTCTGCCGAAATGGTCGGGCATATATTTGACTAATTTGATATATTTATGTTTATGGAGACCGGCATTGCCACGGCCGCCGCGTTTACCTGCACCACGACCCGCCTTCTTTCCACGTCCATGCGTGCGAGACCCAAGAAATTTCTTATCTCTACTGGCCATTAGATCATTCTCCTGAGCAAGTCGTTGATTTTTAAACCGCGATAGCCAAGGGCGCCGCCTAATGAAAATGGTCTTTTTACTCCACTATAACCCTTCCTGGGCGGGTGTAGTCGAATTACCGGTTTGAAATCTTTAATGTCTGTAAGCTTGGCATCGCCTTTCACGATATGTTTTGCCAGGTCTGAAAGTGATTTGAACTTTGAATTCGATTTTATATATTTATCTGTAACATCATTATCACCCATTAATTTGCCTCGTGCAGTTAAAAGCTCGGTGAGGGAACTCTCATCAATTTCACCCCAGGTCACATAATCCTTAGACTTTTTCAACATACCCGCAAACACGGGTGATTCGGGGATGATCACACAATGGTTCACCCTGTTTAATCTAAGCATAAGAAGAGTATCTTTGATAGTTCTTCTGACATTGATATTTCCTCGTACTCTTACAACCGCGTAAGCCATGTTATCAGCTCCATTTTGTAGTCATTCCTTTATTTTATTATTTCATGCTTGTGATCTATCCTACGCTTCTTTTTTAACTTCTATACCTTCTTGACCTTTGCTGGTGATATCGGTTTCGGCGCCATTGGCCGATACCGACTCCTCTACTTCAATGGCAATGGCGCCACTTATTATATTAAGATCTTCAACCTGTTTCTCGGTAGTTTTAATTTTTGCAGTCTTTCGTAAGGCGTCGAAAACTGCTTTTGAATAATTAACCGTAGTACGCGTTTCACCACGAGTAAAGCTCCAGGCGTCCTCGATGCCGCTTAACCGTAGAATATGTTTAGCCACATCGCCAACTGCTAACCCCACACCACGCGGTGCAGGGCGGAAGGTTACTTCGGTGGAACCACTTTTACCTATAACCGTGAACGGAAGTGTATGGGGTTTTCCGCAACCACATTCCCAGGAACCACAGCCGCGGCGAATACTGATCATATTCAATTTTGCGTTGTCAATGGCTTTCCTGATCGCCGGACCCACCTCTTTACCTTTTGACCTTCCCAGACCAACATAACCGTTTCCATTACCGACAACGGTCGTGATCGAGAACCTAACACGCCTTCCCGAATCGGTCATGCGCTGGACCATATTAACATCCAACACCTCGTCATCAAGGTCAGGTAATAGAATATCAACGATCTCCGCCTCTCTTATTGATAGCCCGGTCGCCAATGCATCTTGTATGGTCGTGATCGTACCATCTTTTACCATGTTGCCCAGTCTGGTCTTTGGAACCCAAAAATCCGCACCATCCCTAGATTTGGTTACAAATTTTTTCACACCATCAGGTTTAATTGACTTTAGACCCTTTTTCACGACATCTTTCGCGTTTATCTCTACCTTGGATTCCATCTCAACTTCGGGTTTGGTTGTTGGCGGTGTATCCATTATCGCCTTTGATTCCGGTGGTTGGGTTGATTCTGTATTTGTGTCGGCAGTCACTGGCTCTGTTTCGATCTCATCAGGCTTGTCTTTATCTTTAGATGGAGCCGGATCAGAAATCTTGCCGGTGTCCGCATCATTGGTCGCTTGCGATTGTGAATGTGGATCCTCAGTTTTAGTTGTTGGTGCTGGTGGATTGTCATTATTATCATCAATATTGGTCTTTGACTTCTTAACTTCAAGTTCTTTGGATGATTTGTTTTCCGAATCGATAGGCATACGATCACACCTTGATATCTGATTTTGATATAATTTTATTTTTTATTTTGTCGAATTCCTTTGTAACTTTATCTGAAATGTGTTTTCCGGAGATCCGATCCTCATTCGGGAGAATCTCTTCACCATGTGCAATTTTGATCCCCGCATCGAGTATACCGCGTAATGATGCAAACATTTTCGAGCCTTTTACGGGAGTTGTAATGCCGATGTCCAGCACGGCAGCCTTGATATTTTTTTCAGCTGCGCGTTTACCTGCCAATAAACCGGTCAAATACGCCGCAGGTAAATTGCCCGTGGGTGCGTTCCAACCCAGCTTTCGCAGTTCAACCGATGACGCTGCGGCCAGTATTAAATCACCATTCATATTGAATTCAATAAACTGCACCGAAGTATGCTTCAGGCTCTTTCTTACTACAGCACGTGGTAGCTTTGATTTTAGTAACCTTAGACGATAACGATAATTGGTTTTACACTCACGTCTTCGTCTAAATGGTACTTTATGTCTTGGTCCAAACTTTGATGGCACTTAATCATCTCCGGTTACTATTTTTTTTTTACCACATTATTTTTTGCATATGTTTGTAATAAGTTCTCAGCTTTTAAGTGTGCCATGAGGCGGCCTTTGTTCTTGAACATACCACCTTTGGCATACAAATAATATTTACGATAAATTTTCTTGTCAATTACCTTTTGTTCGCGTAATTCACGTAATCGAACTCGAATCGGTCTGATGGTGGCGATCCAGCGTCGCTTTTTTGGGAACCTAGCATATTTACCGCCCTTGCGACTGCCTTGTCCTTTGCGTTTACCCTTCTTACGCTGTTTATTTGCTGCCCTGATCCGTCCCCGTGATATGCCACGTTTCTGTAGTGCTTTTATCAGTCCCGTCTTTATTAGATTCCGCACATCATCACGTGTTACGGCGTTCGCAATATCTTCTGTCTTGTTCGGGTCGATCCAGACTCGATTAGCTCCACACTTCAATAATGTTGCTGCAACTCGGCGGTGATTCGATAGATCTACCAATTCATAACCTCCTTCGTAGCATCTTTGAATTTTCTAAGTAATCCATCATGAGCTTTTACCAACCTATTCTGATTATTTTTATATTATTTCATTTATATCTCTAAATTTTATCCTCGATTTAATACTCGAATTCCCAGCTCGTCTGCGTGCTCCTCGATATCTATCCGTTTCTTAGTACTGACAGAATGACCGATTCGTGCAGCTTCTATTTTTGGGTTAATATTTTCCAAATCTGATCTGTTATACACTAATTTCTCTTTGAATCCGGAAGAATGTAAACCACGAACGGTCTCGGGTGTCTTATATCCCACACGAACTTTGTTGATCCGATATTTCCTATTGGTTCGTAGTTTTGAATGAAGACCTCGCGGTTTCCGCCATGCATCGCCCAGCCGTTTATACCTGAACCATTCTTGGCGTTTGAACTTGGGTTTCTTACTTTTTGCTTCTCGACGCTTTCGGAGTTGTTTCTTTATCTCAGGAGTCAGTTCAGGTTTTTGTTTAACTAAATATTCTTTTTCTTCCTCCTCCTCTTCCTCTTCGAGATCCTCATCGACAATCTCAATTTCTTCTTCATCTTCTTCTTTTTTACTGGATCTTTTTACCTTGGTTTTGTCTTTACCTTTCGCTTTTACCTTTTCCTTTGGTTTGGCTTTAGCCTTTGTTTCAGTTTTGGCTTTGGCCTTTGTTACAGCTTTGGCTTTGGCCTTTGTTACAGTTTTGGCTTTAGCCTTTGTTTCTGCTTTTGCAACGGTCTTTGCAACAGTTTTGATCTTGTCTTTCGAAGTTTGAGCCTTTTTTGCCATTTTATTACCCCATTATCATATTTTTTTCTTGGGATGCTCAACTAAATATATCCCATCCTGAAATACCCTCGGATCATAATTTTTGATCTTGGTAGTTTTCTCTATGTTTGCCATTGACTGTCCGGTTGCCTCAATATCTATACCGTTTATAATGATCTGGTCACCACTTATCTTGACCTTTGTATCACCAATTATACGAGCTTTTCGCGGCAGTTTCTCACCTAAGAAATTTTCAATGATCAGTTCATTATCTTTTACATGGGTCTTAATGGGAAAGTGAGAATAAACGATCTTCATTTTATATTCATATCCTTGGGCCACACCGTGAACCATATTCTTAATGTGCGCATGCCAAGTACCTAATAATGCATTATCGATTTTCTTGGGCAGTTCGCAAACAACTGAGATATTGTTTTTTTCAAGATTAATTCTGATCTTTGGATTTGTAAATGTCCTGGATAAATTTCCCAATGGACCAGTCACGGTCAAGTTTCCAGACTCTTTGGTAAATCTGACTTGCACACCCTCTGGTATGTCAATAGTTTTTTTTACAACGGCAGAAATTGGCATTTTGATCAACTCATATATTTATGTCCTATCTTATTTATTCGTTTTGAAATTATCAGTTTGAAAAATTCCAAGTCAAGTAAATTAATATACATAGGCTAATAATTTACCTCCGGTTTTGAGATCCTTAGCAGTATTATGAGAAAGCACACCATGTGCTGTGGTCAAAATTAATACTCCAAAATCTTGAGCAGGTAGATACCGTGCCTCAAATCTCTCCAAATCTCTACGTTTGACAGAATATCTAGGTTTAATAACACCACATTCGTTGATATTACCTATCAATTTGACTTTAAATACACCTGCCCGACCATCTTCAATATATTCAAATTGTCCAATATATTGGTTCTCTTGCATAATCTTAAGAACTCTACCAATGAGTTTTGATGATGGCCGAACCAGGCAATCCTGTTTCCCTGAATGTTCAGCATTCTTGATTGAAGACATCGCGTCTGCCAAAGGATCGTGCTGCAATGAAATACCTCCGTTTTAATATCCACATATTTACGAATATTTTTTAAAGCCTAGTTCTGGTGCAATCTCACGGAAACATTGTCTGCATAGATGCAACCCGTACCGGCGAATTATCCCGCGTTTACGGCCACAGCGTTCACAACCTCGCTTATGTCCAAATACCTTTTTTTTCTGTGTTTGTTCTTCGGTTCCTGTTCTGGTTGTTGCCGCCGCGTTCATTCTATAACCTCAACATTGAATTGTGATTTGATAAACTCCTTCGTTTCAATAGGAGTAATTCTAATTTTTTTTGGAATCTTTCTTCGATTTCTTTTTCGTATTGAAATATTAAATCCTAACCGTTTCATAGAAACTGAAATGTCCATGCCGAAGATACCTATCTCAGGATTGTACTTCATTCCACGAAACTCGGTATAATCCGGTATCCCGAACGAGAAATTCCCCTCAGGGTCGAACGAGTATGCTGGTATCTTATGGTCCTTAACCCAAAACGCCTCCTTTAAGAACTTATCCGCGGCACCCTTTCTCAGTGTGACCTTGCACCCGATCGGCATCTCCTTACGAATACCCAGGTCACGATTCGTGGTACGTGATATGGTTTGGATAGGTTTCCGATCGGTCAAAATCTTGATTACTTTCTCTGCCTTACTTAATTTATCACCTGCTTCACCAACACCGATGTTTATCACCACTTTAGCGATACTGATTTTGCGCATGGGATTGGCTAATTTATTTGGCCGAGCCGTGCCTGTTTTTACAGCTTTTATTGTTTTTGCGGGTTTTGGTGTTTTCTCGGCCTCAGCCATTTCCTGATCCTTCTCCTGTTCAGGTTCTTGTTTTTCCACAGGTTCTTGTTTTCCTACAGGTTCTTGTTTTTCCACAGGTTCTTGTTTTCCTACAGGTTCTTGTTTTTCCACAGGTTCTTGTTTTTCTACAGGTTCTAGTTCTTCCACAGACTCTAGTTCTTCTACAGGCTCTAGTTCTTCTACAGGTTCTAGTTCTTCCACAGATTCTAGTTCTTCGATTGTTTCCAGTTCTTCTATTTGTTCCTGTTCTGGCTCTTGTTTTGCGTCTGATTCCGGGGCACCTTTAGGTTTCTTTTTAGAATCTTGTTCAGTTACCTTCTCGTCAGGCATCATTCCACCTTTTTACAACTTTATTTTGTTATTTTTATTAATCTTATTATTATTATAATTTAAAATTTGATATTAAATATTTAATTATTCGACTTTAATTCGCCTCCACGGTTTCTTCCGGTTTTTCAATATTTACATCCTTGAACACATTAACACTTGGCACAGCTATTTCTGGCTTTTCATGGCCAACGATGAACGCATAATCTTTAATGGTCGAGAAATCTTCGAAATATACTATATTTGCTTTGGGGCTCCTGACCTCCTCGTATTTTGTAATAGTGGCCAATTCACCTACATGGTTGCCGCCGATCAACATCGCCAGATTACCAGGTTCAAATGGATAATCGCCCAATATCTTTTGCTCCGGGATCTTGATTTTAAGCACATCACCAGTTTTGTATTTATTTTTCTTCAATAGTATGTTTTTTCCATCATGAAGATTAAGCTGTGTGATTCCGCCGCGAACACTGGTTTTATTATCGATCCGAACCAACTTCCACTTGGCTTCATCTTTTGAGATCTTAGTGAATGTGATCTTCCCTCTGGAATCCAATAATAATCTATATTGCAGGTTAAGCTTTGGAATGGAAACCACGTCCATTAACCCGATCGGGCGTTTGTATTGCCTAGTGACCTTACCGTCGACCATGATATCTCCATTACCAATGATGCGCCTGGCTTCTCGAGCGTTATCGGCAAAACCCAGAAATTCTCGCACGCCTAATAACAGTGGTATCGCATTTTCGATGGAATGCGGGCCCGGCGATGGTTTCGTAACCCATTTTGAAGTTTTTCTGGGAATGGGCCATCTCCGCGGGCTTGCCAAACGCTTTAAATGTTTACTCATGTTTCTCCCTCGCTTTCAGTACTTGTTACACCCAACTTTTTCTTACGCCACGGGTCGCTGAGATCCAGTTTTGTAATAAGCAAATTAGAAGGATGGATCCATTTTGGCAGTTGGGTACCATCAGCTTTCGCTATTGTGGCATTTTCCACGGTCACCATACCCTTCTTCAAGCTCACTTTTGCCACTTTATCTACATGGCCCTTTAATGCACCGCGCATGATCTTGACCGTATCGCCCTTCCGCACAGGTACCGCGCGTATATTGTATTTTAATAACAGATCCTCAGCTAGGTGTGAAGCTACATGTTTATGTTTAATATGCATGGGCGCATTAAAGTGGCTTTTGCGTTGTTTTCTTGGTTGTTTTGAACTGGTTCTCATTTTACCAACCTTTCCAAACTAATTTTTGATCTTAAACGATTATAGATGCCAATGCGGCGACACGTGACCATCGTTCTGCTGCCTCGCGTGCCACAGGGCCTTTGATATCAGAGCCTTTGGTTTCACCAGTAGGTGTAGTTATTACAACCGCGTTATCTTCAAACGCAACCATGGTTCCATCGGGTCTTCTAAATGGTCGCCTTTGCCTGATAACTACGGCATAAAGAACCTGCCTACGCATCTCTGGTGTACCCTTTTTTACCGTGACTACCAGCAGGTCGCCAATGCCTGCGGAGGGGTACCGTCTATGTTTACCATGGTACTTTGGGACCGTAATAATTTGAACCATTTTAGCCCCAGTGTTATCTGCACAGATCAATCGTGCTCCCACTGGAAGACCTCTAGTCTGCCTGCCAGGTATTCCTTTCATTTCAAATTTCTCCTTAATAACTTACATTTTTTCAATTACTACGAATGATTTTGATTTGCTAAGCGGTCGACACTCCATAATTTTGACCAAGTCACCACGCTGCACATTCAAACACGGAGGGTTATGCACAGCATAGTTATGGGTACGCTTCTCATAACGCTCATATTTTGGGATAAATCTCTTAACTTCCCTCTGCACAATAGCGGATTTATTCATTTTGGAGCTAATGACCACTCCATTTAGGATCTGACCACGAACAGATAATGTTCCGTGGAAGGGACAAAACCGGTCGTCACAACTCTCGGTTGGTATTGTAACTTCCACACCAATATCACGCGCTTCTTTTACGGATTTAACTGCACGAACAACCTTTCGAGCCCGTTTTTTTACCGTACGCTTGGGTCGAACCAGACGTTTCGACTGTGTCTTGTCGATCGCTGCCGCTTTAGCTTGTTTCTTTTTAACTTTTGGTTTTTCACTTTTTATTTTGTCCTTTGGTTTAGCGTTGTCTTTTTTATTTGACCTCTTTACTGGTTCAGCCTTAGGTGTATTTTTCATCTTTATCACCTTATAATTCTAATTTCATTCTTTTAGCGATCTTGGCTAATTTTTTGATCCTATCTTCCGGACGCTTGGTCAAAATCGTGCCTTTGATGTCAATGGTCATTGGCAATGGTTTGTTTTCAAATCTGGGTAATGTAAACCTGAATGTTGTTCCATGTTTTGGTACTATTATGATATTTGATTTTCCATCATGACTGTACTCGAGTTTGAATGTGTTCATTGTTTCGTCTATGATCTGCCCTGAGATATTTTTCAAGGTTTTGCAACCTGTTTCGATTATCGATGCGTGCAAACCGATAAACTCGTGTTGAATGACATTTTTCTCTGTAACTTTTCCAATCATTGGTTAACCATCCGGATAATAACTATTACATGTAAATTGAAATTAATGCTAATTTGTTTATATTTTTCATTGAGTTTTTCTATCGATATCCTCCATTTCTACTAGAAAGATACATTAAATTTATATCAATAATATTTGAGTTTATATTGCTGAGACCTCTGGGTAAGTGTACTATTATTTACCGACATTAAATCCCATGCCAATGAGCGCCTCCATAACCTTTTTCTTATGGTCTCCTTGCAATTCTATATTACCTTCTTTTACAGTACCACCAGATGCACATTTGGTCTTTAGCTGTCGTGCAAGATCGTTTATGTCAATATCGTTTGCATCTATGCCCTCAATAATTGTAACCATCTTACCATACCTGCGCTTTACGGTGAATATTTTAATATCCTGTTGCTCACGTGCAATCTCTTCACATACACAAAGTTCTTTTGGCAATCCACAAGTTTGACAAATTTCCGGCATTATTTTTCGCCCTCCTCTTTCATAATTGTTAATATTCTTGCTATGGAAATACGTAAGGCTCTAATCTTACCAGGGTTAGTAGGTGCGCCACCCATAGCGGCGATACCTTGTTCACGCATCAATTCATTCCTAAACTCATACAGTTTATCAGAACGTTCGGTTGAATTCATTTCCCGTATTTCCTTAGACTTTAACACAGCCATTTATACAATGCCTCCTTTGGGTTACATTTTTTAATTTGAATTAATCATTAGTTTTCTTTTCCTCGTCTTTTCCTTTCTTTTCTTCTTTTTCAATCCCATTTTCTTTAGGTTCAGCTTCAGGCACAGGTTCCGGTACGGGTTCAGCTTCGGGTTCAGGTACCGGTTCAGCTTCAGGCACGGGTTCAACTTCGGGTTCCGGTACGGGTTTGGCTTCGGGTTCCGGTACGGGTTCAGCTTCGGGTTCAGGTACCGGTTCAGCTTCAGGCACGGGTTCAACTTCGGGTTCCGGTACGGGTTTGGCTTCGGGTACCGCCTCGGGTTCGGGTTCCGGTACAGGTTCAGCTTCGGGTTCCGGTACGGGTTCAGCTTCGGGTTCCGGTACGGGTTCAGCTTCGGTTTCTGGTACAGGTTCAGCTTCAGGTACGGGTTCAACTTCAGGCACGGGTTCCGGCTCCACATCTTCTTTTACAGGTTCTGCTACCTCTACTTTTTCGGTTGGTTCTGGTGTTTCGGGCTCAACTTTATCTTCACTTTTCTTTGCAGCCTTCTTTTTGGTAGTAGTTTTCTTTTTCGAGGGTTTTGCGCGTTCTTTTTTCGGTTTTTCTTTCTTTGGTGTGGTTTCGGATACTGCCTCAGCCTCTGGTTCCACAAACGGTTGAGTTTCGCCATCCTCATTAACTATCTTAATATCTGCAACCTCTGAAAGCTCACGTAGTTCTATCTCATCTGGTAACTTGGCGTTCGGGTCCATGATCTGAACTTTAACACCGATCACGCCCAGTTTTTTCTTTGCAACGGCATAGCCTTCGTGCATCCAAATGAGTTTTGTTTCACCACAGTACTTGATATGGCCTTCTTTGAACTTTTCAGTTCTGTGCCTCTGGCCTGTTAGTTTACCAGAAATAATAATCTGACACCCCTTTGCACCCGCGCTCATGATCCGCCTGACTGTAGAATGCCCGGCGCGCCTGAAATGCCAACCACGTTCCAGTGCATTGGCAAGTTTTTGAGCCATGATATGCGGATTCAAATTGGCGTTCGGCACTTCTTTAACTTCGATCTGTGGGTTATCAAATTTGAATTTATTCTGAACGTAATCTGTTAATTCTTTAATGGTTGCACCCTTTCTGCCGATCACCATCCCTGGCCGTTCGGCTATGAGTGTGACCCGAGTACCCATTGGTGTACGCTGAATATCCAGTCCACCAAACCCTGAGCGCTCAGTCTTCTTTTTCAGAAACTCTTTTAACAGTACGCGTTTGACATTCTCCTTGATAAATTTACGTTCAGAGGTCATTATACTTACTCCTTTCGTTCCTGAATTATTAATTCAACATTTGTAGTTACCGTGTTCCATGGTGAGCTTCTGCCGCGTGCACGCGCCCGCCAACCTTCGAATATACGGCCTCTATATGCGGAAATATGTGCGATGCTCATATTATCCGGATCCAATCCCTTATATTCTGCATTATTTTCTGCAACATTGATCAGATCCAGAATCGCTTTTGCCGCGTTAACTGGGAACTTGCCCGGGCCAAAACCAGAACCTTTCCTGTGGTTGATATGCCGAATATGGTGCCGAAATCGTACTGCCACCTTCTTATCGACCACCTTTTCCAGATAATTTTTTGCCTTTTCTAAGTGCATACCACGGACTGCTTGGCAAACTTCGATCGAGTTCTTATACGATATCCTTAGATCTTTACCAATTGCCCGTGCAGTAGTTTCCGGGTCCAGTTCTCGTGAATATCCTTTCATATCTATCACTTCAGGCTTTTCTATAATTATCCTCATTTCAATGGCATAAATTTCGATGATCTGGTCGCACCCACACCGGGGCCGGTATGCTTTACACTCTTTCGAGTCAGGGCAAATTCGCCAAGATAATGCCCAAGCATTTCAGGCATAATAGTGACTTGCTGGAACTCCTTGCCACTGTGAATTCTGATAGTCCTTCCTACCATCTCCGGTAACACGATCATATTTCTGTTATGTGTTTTGATCACGTCATCTGTCCTGCGTAAATGTTCAAGAAATCTTTGTTGTTGGTCAGTTATACCGCGTTTAATTGACCGTCTGGTCCGGGCATTTAATAGTGTTGTGAACTCTTCAATAGACATTTTTTTCAAATCGTCCATTGTCCTACCTCGATATGTGAACTCTTTTTTTCGCCGTGTTGTAGCTATTCCTTTTTTCTTTCGTGCTTTACGTCTTGCAGTTTTTGGAGTGGAACCTTTTGCCATTTGTAACACCATTCAGATTTTTTTCTAATTAAGTATTTTGATCATTTATTTCTTCTTCTTTTTCTTTTTCGGACTTAATCGTCCAACCTTACGGCCTGGCGGTGCATGTTTGGAGACAGTGCTTGGTTTACCGACATGTTGATGTGATCCGCCACCGTGCGGGTGGTCAACCGGATTCATAGCTACACCAGAAACCCGCGGATATTTCGTCCCCCTGCTTCTTAATGCATTGAATTTCTTACCTGCGCGCATAAATGGTTTTTCTTTCCTACCGCCACCTGCCACTACACCAATAGTAGCTCTGCAGTTCGGATTGAACGGCTTGAACTGACCCGAGGGTAGCTGTACAATGGTTTTGGTGCCGTGACTAACTATTGATGCCATGGTACCGCCGGCACGGACGAATTTACCGCCGTCACCAGGCTGTGACTCGATATTATAAACTGGTGTACCTTCAGGAATTTCGTGTAATTGTAGGATATTACCTGGACCAATGTCTCCACGGTCACCAATGCTTATATCTTGATTTATGGATAGGCCCTCTGGTGCTATGAACTTGAATTTTCGACCAAGCTTCTCGCCGCTGGTTAGCTCGGCTTTGGCGAGCGGTGCGCTCCGGCCAGGGTCATGTAAAAGCTCAACAACCTTTCCTTTGGCATGGTTAATGGGTGGATATTTAATTCCATCCTTCCCACCTTTATGCCTATGGCTGGGTGAAGTGTATACACCAGTCGCCCGACCACGGCGTTGAGCTCCGATACGTTTTCCCATGTTGTCACCTCGAATATTTTCTAATTAATTTTGTAACCTTATAATACTTAATATTAATCATCAGAATATTCCTATTCTCATACCGATCTCCTCTGCGGAGTACTCGGGTTTCATTTTAATGATGGCATGTTTGCCATCCTTTAGGTGCCTAGTATTAATCTTATCGACTTTGACTTTGTATAATTTTTCAAATGCAACTTTAATTTGCTTTTTGTTTGCGCCCCGCGCAACCACGAACTCCAACCTGTTCAAACGCTCCATCAGGTTCATGGTCTTTTCTGTCACGAATGGATGATAGATAAACTCGAATGGATTCTTTTCCGGGTCTATCCTTTTTAATGACTTTGATCTATTCTTTGCCATATCATCACCGATTATCAATTATCAATTTTATTTTTAACTACCAATCACCCATCATCTTCAACGCGCTTTCAGTAATGATAGTCAATCTTCCCGGGTCACCCCCGGGCGCCAAGTCCTCGATGGACAATGAATGAGGAGTTACGAGGTCAATACCGGATAGGTTACCGATACCTTTTTTCAAAGCATCCATGTTAGCCGCAATGATCAGAACCGATCTGGGTCTGCGATAGATCCTACCTCGGCACTTTCCTTTGCCTGGACGTACGTGTTTTCCTTTAATAGCACGATCTACATCATCAAACACGCCGATCTTTTGAAACAGTTCGATGGCGTTTTTGGTTTTTTCTACATTTTCAAAATCGTCCTCCATTATTAATGGTAGAGTTAATTTGTTATCGAACCTATGACCGCGTTTAGCAACAAGTTCCGGGTCGGTTAATGCAGCCAACGCAGCTCGTCGCGCCTTTTGGCGCTCTTTATAATTGATCTTCTCCTTCCATACCTTGTCCGGGGTAGGTGGGTGAGCCCGTCTGCCGCCCACGTTGTTTGGCGACTCCACGGCACGTCGGCCATCCACCAGCCTCTGCACTCGTGCAACTCCACGGCCCTTGCCCCAGGTACTGGTAGAATGGCTCATGCCGGAAGTGGGTGATGGTCCGTATGGTTGGCGGCGGTTCGCCCGTGAAGCTTTAACTGCACGCCGAATGAGGTCTAAACGGTAAGTCTCGTCAAATGCGATCGGTAATTTGATCTTTCCGGTGGATTTTCCCTTCACCGAATAAATATTAACCTCCTTGCCACTAGAGATGAATTTGTTCGGTTTCTTAGTCTTAGTATTAGCTTTAACTTTAACTTTAGCTTTGGCTTTGGCTTGTGAGGACCCCTCAGACTTTTTTTGCTTACCTTTCTGTTCTTTTTTTGCCGGAGTCATATTACGCACCTTGCTTGGATTCTGTAGAAATATAAGTAATTTCAGGTGCTCTTTCTACCTTTACACCTTTCATTCTAATGGGATCGCGTAATCTGATCAAACGTTTAACCGGTCCCGGGACCGATCCGTGAATTAGAATGTATTTGTTCTTTACAATACCATATTTAATGAACCCGCCATTTGGCGTGATCTCCTCGCCGTTCTCACCGATCTTCAGTACACGTTTGTTGTACTCGGTTCTCTGATGATATCCAACTTGCCCAGCCTGCGGCACTTCGGATAACACATAACTTGGGTGCCATGGACCAAGAGTACCTACCATACGTCTATGTTTACTGTTCTTATGTGTTAATAATTTAACACCCCAGCGCTTCACGTGTCCTTGAAAGCCTTTACCTTTTGTCACGGCAACCACATCCACCATATTACCTTCATTGGTAAAATCCGTGATATGGATATCCTTTTCCATGATGCTTTTGGCAAAATCGATCCGTTCAGGTATGGTTCCTCCGCCAACGCGCAGTTCCATGAGTTCGGGTTTCTTCTTTGGAATACCCTTTACTAATCGTGGCTGTGTATACGCGATCACACGTACATCATCAATTGTGTACTTATCCAGATCATCCCAGGCCTTTTTATTCTCCTTTTTCTTGGGAATTGGCAGTAAACGACTGAGCTCTTTACGAATATTCTTCGACCAGATCTCTTTAATGGTTTTCATACCATACTGTGAGTCTTCATAGAACCTAACTGCTGCCGCGCGCATGGGTGGGGTCTCCAGAACCGTAACCGGTATTTGCACTTCCTGGCCCGTAGTAGTGCTGGTTGGCCGATAATCCTCGACAAAAGCATGGGTCATTCCTGCCTTGTACCCCGCAAAACCCTGAAGCTTAGGCTGGTCACCGCCCTCGGGCCATGTGGATAGCCGTGCTGTTTCGCGGCGTGCGCGTTTTCTTGGGCTGTAGCCCATGGAACCACGTTTATGATGATGTGGTGCTGGCATTCTTTGACCTCCATCGAAACATTTCTACATTCGTTTACATTATAATCTTTGTGTGATCAGAGTGAGATAGCTCCAAATCAATTGATTGGCGAACAAAGGCAAATTTTAATTATTTGTTCTGGTAGTATATTGCACAACAGTATCAATCAATACTGTACCAGTATTGGGTAATTCACGAGTATTTCTGTTCTAGTCAGTGCAAGCGACCGTTACGCTTATACCGGTTGTAAAAACTTGGACCAACAATGCGATCCATCTCCAATCCGGTCCTGGGTCGTAGAAATTTATTCTTCTTTACCCAATGCGTATGGTCAACTTCTTCTGAATGTGGGTTTCACTTGATATAAATTCGTGTATATATACTTTAGGGCAAGCAGCTTATAGCAAAGTAGAATTATTATAGGAAAGTAGCCGTGATGGGTTGTTGATTGACAGATGCCGGGATTAATTGTTGATTGGCAGATGCCGGGATTAATTGTTGATTGATAGATGCCGGGATTGATTGTTGATTGACAGATGCCTTGATCGATTATCGATTAATTGAAACCTAGTTTTAAAGACAAATCCTGGAATCAACTCAGCACCAACCCAGCACGGTATCTGCTCAGCACCAACCCCGCCAGGTATCTGTTCAGCATCAACCCAACACGGCATCTATTCAACATCAACCCATCCAGGTATCTGTTCAGCATAAATTCATCACGGTATCTGTTCAACATCAACTCAGCCCGGTATCTGTTCAACATCAACTCAACCTGGCTTCTGTTCAGCATCAATCAAGCCCACCTACAATACAGATCATTCTTTCCTATTTTTCAACCCCGCCAAAAATGTGCTTGCTTTTAATAGCGTTTCAAATTTACCAGCATCTGACCAGAAACCTTGTATCTTGAACGCTTTTACCGTGTTGCGTTTTACATATATATTGTTCACATCCGTGATCTCAAGTTCATTCCGATCAGAATATCCGATAGTTTCCACTACTTCCCTGATCAAATTGAAAACATTGTTTCTGTAAAAATAAAGCCCGGTAACAGCCTGATCACTTTTAGGTGTTTTAGGTTTTTCTTCTATATTAATAACATTATTATTGTCATCCATTTCAGCGATACCAAACCGCTCTGGGTCCGGGACCTCTTTTAAAAATAGAAAACATTCGGATGACCTATCCTCGGAAAATTGTTTTACATGTTCTCCGAACGTGTCTTCAAATATATTATCGCCCAGTATAACCGCCATATCATCCTCGCCAATAAAATCCTCTGCCAAACTAAGCGCCTCGGCGATCCCGCCAGCGCCATCCTGGTAAACATACGTGAGTTTTGCATTGAATATCTTACCAGAACCCAATAGCTTAATAAAATCACCCACACTTTCGCCGCCGAGCACGATCAATATGTTTGTGATCCCCGAATTGGTCAGGGTCTTAATGACCCTGAATATCATGGGCTCATCATAGATCGGCAACAAATGCTTATTCGTCACCTCGGTTAATGGACGTAATCTGACACCGTAACCGCCAGCAAGAACTACACCTTTCAAGGTCATGGTCGTGTTGCTCCGTTTGTGTTGAATAAATTATTGATATTGTGAAACTGATTTTAATATATAGTATTTTTCTTGTATATTTAGTGATCAATAGTCGAGAGTCTAAAGAGTCAGGAGTCGACTCAGTAGAATTGATGGTTAGGGAATTGGAAATTTGAAATTGTAAAAGTTAAACTAGGCCAATTTACTTGCTTAAATTGTCTCGCTCTGAAAAACCCTTCAGCTTTTTCAAAGTTAAAAAAGTAAAAAGTAAGAGTTAATTGTTAGATGGTCAATCGGTCCATCGGTCTATCAGTCTAATGGTCTACCGGTCCGTTAGTCTACCGGCCAACCAGGTGACCAGGTGACGGGTTGATTAGCTGGCCCTCCACAATTCATTAAATTTTTCAACTAACAAAATAGTACTAGGTCCTTGCAACTATAGAAAATCCCCTAAACTCCTATAACTCCCTAAACCCCCATAACTCCCTAAACTAATACTAAAAAAATACAAAATCAGATCAAAATCTCATCGAAACACAATTACGATCTTGTTCAAAAACGTGGAGTATGTGCTCCTGCTCATCGGTCTGGACCGCCATGGGTATACGTGCACGTACCTGTCTGAGCGCGGAATTTACCGATTGACCCTGACTTATCAAATATGCTGCAGCCACCGTGCCAGTCCGGCCGATGCCGGCCCTGCAGTGCACCAGAACAGGTTTGAATTTTTCGGTCATTGCCTCGATGAAACTTATTATTCTTTTCAACTGTGCAAGAGATGGTGCTGTAAAATCGGGTATGCCGATATTAAGGTGCTCCATACGCCACTCGGCGATTGCCTCGGGTTCGGTATAATGCTCCAGCGAAACGATTGCACGAATTCCCTGTGAATAAAGGTCGTCCAGGTCGGTCGGATCCGGGTATCGCGAACCTGCCAATTTGTTTGCTACGATCCAGTTAATTTGGAACATCAAAATCCTCGATTCTGGGTATGTTAAAATTGCTATATAAATGCTAATATAGTTTTAAAGCAATTTTAATTACTTTATGAAACAAAGGGAATGGATTATATGTTGTTGAGAGGGGAATTTGTTATTTGTTGCTGAGGGGGGAATTGGAAGTATGGTCAGGCATCTCATTCTCTAACCTTTCACAAATTCTGCACATTCCCATATTCAACAATAATAACTTGCAATCCCCTGCTCAGTAATAATAGATCGCATTCCCCATATCTCATGATCTATTTTATTCCACTGGCTTGAACAGCCAATGCTTTGAATCAACTATTGATCTCATCATGGTTTTGACATACTCGGGCTCTTCCCCGTCCTTCCATTTCGGCATCCCGCCGCGCCAGATATAACTTATTACTTCATGGAACTGGTCTTTCGAGAATACATATTCACCGATGGTTATAGTTCCCGAACCTTTCGAGATCATGATCTTGATGTCTTCTTGCTTGCCAAATCTTTGAATTATATCTTCCACCACCGACCGGTTCTGAGCTCCATCTGGCTTTTGTCGGAACTCCTCGTGTTTCTGGGGGAACGGATAGATCTTGTAAACCTCGCCTATGAACCCGGTAAAGATCGTGCCAGAGATCGCACCCATGAGGTTGCCGATATTCTCGGGTTTTTTGATCACATATATCTCCACCGTGGTCTCGAGATCATCATCAACCGCGGCCCACCCAGATATCCAGCCACAGAGATCGCTGGCGAAACAGAAATAATTCTTGATCAGGATCATGTCGGTATCGATATTGAAAAATCCGATGGCTATCTCTCCATGGTTCTTGGTATCAAAACTTAAAGGCATGGAGAGTCTATAAATCTTGATTAATATTTAAGAGCTTGGGTGTTGTTAATGTGTTAATCGATGTGAAGTTGAAAATATCACTTAATTGATAGGATGTTCTATTTTTCGATTAATTATCAAGATGTTTGATTTATTATTGTTAATTCATTTGTGCATCCTGTTATATAAGCGACATTTAGAACATCCCGACATCTCTTCGACATTTAGAACATCCCGACATCTCAGCGACAATTAGAACATCCTGACATCCCAGCGACATATACAACCTCCAATTATATATTCTACATAATCCGAAACGTTTATGTAAAGTATTCAAATATGTATCAGCACCGGATGTATACAATGAATAAGAGATCAAAAACATTCACAGGCACCGACAAATACTACCTGGCCGAGGACCTGGGCGAGATCGTGAATATCGCTATGCTCATGGAAAAGCCGCTCCTGCTCATGGGCGAGGCAGGTACAGGTAAGACACAGTTGGCATTCGAGGTTGCGCGTGCGCTGGGTATGCGCATCGAGGTTGCGCGGTGTAAATCCACCATGAAAGGCGAGGAGATGTGCTACAACCATGACTCGGTGCTGCGGCTTTACGATTCACGGTTCGGCTCGGGCGAGACCGGGCGTTCTGTGGAGAAGTTCAATGATTACCTGACCTATGGCCCCATCGGAAAAGCGTTCACGTCGGACGAGCGTGTGGTATTGTTATTGGATGAGATCGACAAGACCGAGTCGGATGTACAGGATAATCTGCTGGACGTGCTCGAGGAGAACCAGTTCACAATACGCGAGATCGACATGACCATTACTGCCAAGCACCGGCCGTTCATATTCATCACATCCAATGCAAAGCGCGAGCTTTCCGACCCGTTCCTGCGCAGATGTTTTTGTCATTATATTGATTTTCCCAATAACAACCAGATGCATGAGATCGTGGGTTTGCATTACCCGGGTCAAAACGAGGTCTTCGTGGATTGTGCACTGAATATCTTTTACCAGCTCCGCGACCTTGGCTTCGAGAAACCACCGGCCACCTCGGAGTTACTGGATTGGATCGGTGCATTACGCGAGCATGGCTACCGTGCAAAGGAATTGAAAGAGATCGAGAAAGACCTGGCCACGGTCCCATTGAAGGGCACACTGCTCAAGCGGGTTAATGATATCAAAAAGTTCATGACCAGATCGCAAACGAAGCGAAGACAAGTGTTTAGAGTTTAATTAATGATCTATATTAGGGGTCTGGGGTCAGGAGTTCGGGGGTCGGGGTGCTGAGAATCCACACACCCGTAACTCCCATAACCCCCAAACCCCCCAAACTCCCCAAACTCCCTAAACTTCCCAAACTTCCCAAACTCCCCAAACTCACACACTCACAAACTCACACACTTCAAATAAATAATCCATTAATTAAAAGTGATCAAAAATGAAACATACCGGCTTCTTCTACGAACTACGCGACCACGGCGTACCGGTGAGCGTGAAGTATATATTAGACTTCCATGAAGCGCTCAATTGCGGTCTTGGCCAGGGCGGCCTGGACCAGATATATACCTTGCTCAGACTTATCTGCATAAAACGCCTCGAGCATATCGACCCCTTCGAGCGCGCGTTCGCCAAGTATTATCTTGATCTGGAACTGCCGCCGCCCGGTGAGCCCGTAGATCTCGATGCATTGCTCGAGAGCAAACCGTTCAAGAACTGGCTGGAGGGGTATCTTGAGGCCGAAGGGCTCGATCTAAACGATTTCTACCACTACGAACGTGCCGAGGAGCTGCTGAAGAAATTCCTGGAGACCATTGCAGCCCAGACCGGTGCACACCACGGCGGCGGCCGGTGGGTCGGTACTGGCGGGTACTCGCCGTTCGGGCACTCGGGGCATGCGCGGCGCGGATTTCGTATCGGTGGTGAGTCAAGAAATCGCTCGGCGATCAAGGTACTGGGCGAGCGTAGATACGCTGACTACAGCCCGCGCGCAGAGCTAAAGGCCGAGAATATACGCCAGGTCCTGGGTTCGCTGAAACGATTGGTGCCGGCGGGGCCCAAGACCGAGCTTGACCTTGATGAAACAATACGACTAACCGCAAAAAATGCTGGTGAGATCGAGCTGGCGTTCCAGGCCGAAATCCGCGATAAGATACGGGTAATTTTGATGATCGACAACGGTGGGTATTCCATGGATACTTATGTACCGTTGGTACGGCTGGTGTTCTCAAAGATGCACGACCGCTTCAAGGACATTAATACATATTTCTTTCACAACTGCATTTATGCACATGTCTTCACCGATGCACACAGGACCAACCCCGTTCTCACCGAAAAACTGCTCCAAGAGAGCAAGAATACGCGTGTGTTCATCATCGGCGACGCCGCCATGGCGCCGGAAGAGCTCATGCTCGCAGGCGGTGCGATCTCGTGGCGCAGCTATCACCCCGAGACGGGAATATCGTGGCTCAATAGGCTGCGCGAGCATTTTTCGTACAGTATCTGGCTCAACCCGATACCACGTGCCGATTGGAACTTTACTTGGGGTAACCTCACCATACAAAAGGTCGGCGAGGTGTTCCACATGGAGGACCTGACATTGGCCGGGCTCAAAAATGCGGTGGAGTATTTGAGCATCCAGCGACGATGATTCTAAATACCCATTTTGCCTAATGTTTCCATGTAGAAATTAAATGAACAAAGCATTTTTTTATAAGGTATCACCCCTATAAGGTAGAGAATATCAGAAAAGTGCACCTGTATATGGGGGTGCTTTTAAATAGTTCAAATAAATAAAATTATTTATTCTATTTTTTTAGATTCATCATTGCTACTACTCCTCGATAACCCATCACCGCCACTGCCCATCGATAACTCATTTGACTCTTTAGACTCCCGACTCTTTAGACTCTCGACTTATCTTCACCAGCTTATCCATTTTACACCCCTCACACCTAAGCAAGCAATAAAAAAGTAGAGAAGAGCTATAATTTATTCTCCATCACATCTCTCAGGTTAGTTTTTAATACATTGAAGTAATTTCTCATCTGTATTAAAAACCAGGAGAAGATAAATGCCCAGCGAGACCGAGAAGATCAAAGACGAGCTGAGTTACAACGAGATCAAGGTACTTTTGACGCTGAAAGACATCGAGCTTGCCACACCCGAGCAGCTGGTCCGGAAGGGCGGGTTCAGGGAGCTTGTGGAAGTGATGAATGCAGTGTCATGGCTGCAGGCAAAGCAACTGGTGAACGTGAGCCAAGAGGTTTCCCTATTGTATTCGTTGGCGAAAAAACAGTATGCAACCAAGGCGCTCCCCGAACGACGGACACTAAAACTGCTCAAGAGATTCGACGGTATCATGTCGGTGAAAGAGCTTGAGAAGACGAATAAGCTGGCCAAGCCAGATATACCGATCTCACTCGGTTGGCTCAAGCGCAAGGGTTGGGCGAACATCTTCAAACGCGATGGTGAGACCATCCTGGAGCTTACCGAGCGCGGCCGCGAGGCCATGTCCAAACCGGGCTCGGACGAAAAACTGCTGGACAGATTGGCCAAAGGCGAGGTTCGTGCCGAGGATGCGGAGAAAAAAGCAGTAGAGAGCCTGAAAGCGCGCAAGAAGATACTGAAAGAGCGTAAGGTTGTTAAACGCCTGGTAACCCTAACCGATCTTGCCAAGGAAATTATCAACATGGGGCTATTGCTCAAGGACCGCGTGACGCAGATCACGCCCGAGCTTTTGCAGAGTGATAAATGGAAGGATGTTGAATACCGCAAGTACGATGTGAATACGTTCGCACCCGCAGTATTTGGCGGCTGCAAACATCCGTTAGCACAAATAATTGCAGAGATACGCATGATCTTCGTTGAGATGGGGTTTACCGAGATACATTACGATTTCATACAGTCCTCATTCTGGAACATGGATGCACTGTTCACGGCCCAGGACCACCCCGTGCGCGACCTGCAAGATACATTCTATTTATCCCACCCCGAGACACTGTCCCTGCCCGAGGGCGAGTTGGTGGAGCGCGTACAGGCGATGCACGAGCACGGCGGCGATATTGATTCCAAGGGTTGGCAGTACACCTGGAATCCCGATGACGCGCGCAAGCCATTACTGCGCACACACACTACCGTGAACACAATAAGGCATTTGACCGAGCACCCGGAGCCGCCCGTAAAAGTGTTCTCCATCGAACGAAATTTCAGGAACGAAACCATAGATCCTACCCATACCCCGGAGTTTTACCAGATCGAAGGCATAGTCATGGAAGAGGATGCGTCCTTCCCAATGCTGATCGGTATGCTCAAGGAATTCTACAGGCGCATGGGGTTCGAAAAGATCCGGCTCAGACCTGCATATTTTCCATATACCGAGCCCAGCATGGAGGTCATTGTGTGGTTCAACAATTCATGGCTCGAGTTGGGCGGCTCGGGTATTTTCAGACCCGAGGTCACCGAACCGCTTGGGGTTAAACACCCGGTCCTGGCGTGGGGTCTCGGCCTGGAACGTCTGGCCATGCTCAGGCTGGGGATCAAGGATATACGTGAATTATATATCAGTGATATTGATTGGCTCAGAAAAGCGCCCATGGTGTAACACTTGACTTTATTGACCTTATTTTATCTACAATATATGTTGCTCAGCAGTCAGAATCTATCGAGCCTAGATACATTCTTCCTGATAATAACCGAATTTGGCTCGGATATTTTCTATATTATCATAATCCCACCGATCTTCTGGTGCATCAATAAGAAATTAGGTATCAGGCTGTTGATCATAACCACGCTCGCCGCGTATGCCACCACGGTGCTGAAAAACCTGTTTAAATTACCCAGGCCAATACATCGTATCGGCGGGGAACAAGATGGAACATACTCGTTCCCATCAGGGCACGCATACGGTACGACAACTTTCTGGATATATTCGATATATTACACGCACAGGAGAATTATATTTGTAATTGGTACATTGTTAATTGTTCTCGTTGCGATCTCACGGGTGTACTTGAGTGCACATTATCCCGGTGATGTGTATGCCGGGATCGCACTGGGCGTGTGCACGGTCGCTCTGTTCTTATATTTCGAACCCAAGGTTATCCATATTTTCCGGGGATTCTCGCTGGGCCAGAAGCTTTTCTTTGCGGCAGTTCCCGCACTGTTATTGGTTTTATATGGCACATTATTTTTCAGCCAAGATGACCGCGGCGTAAAACTCGGGGCGGGGTTATTTGCCATTTTCACGGGCACCATTCTTGAAGCCAAGTATTTGAAATTCAAAGTCGATGTGCCGATGAGAGTAAAGGCGACCAGGATCGCCATTGGCCTCTCCATTGCGTGGCTGGCGTATTTTGGCCTGGACATGGTGCTGCCCCATAATATCGCCACATGTTTCTTGGTCTCGTGGCTAGGCGGATTCACAGTGGTGTTTGTTGTACCGTGGGTGTTTCTGAAAATTGAAGGGGAAGGCTGTCGAATTTAAAAGATTGGAGTCCATATATCTATTTAGATAAAGAATGTACTTATAAGTTAGGGATGCGAGATGTGGACGCTTGGTGATTATCAACAAATTGTTAAAGTCATTCATCACCGGGATTCGGACGCTACAACGACTTTTTGATAATAACTGCTTGAGGGATTAGGGTTTTTACAATAATATGACAACCCGCTTCCCACATCCCAAATCCCTAAGTGTTTAATAATTAATTTCCATTGTGCGGAAAATTTGAGAAGATTCAGAAGATATAACAATGGGAACATATTGTTTGAAGTCATAAGTAAATGGCTAATACAACGTCGTCTTTACGGGGTATCCGATAATTGCGTCCAATACAACCCCAAATGGAGGTTTATGCGACATTAATGTCGGATACAAACTAGATATCCGCCATTTTGCCATATAGCCTTAGGATGAGAACAGTTATTAATAAGAATCAAAAATAGATGTGAGAAAAATGCAAAAGGAAAATAAACAGAAAATAAATGAAATAACAAGAACGGTAAAAGATACTACGGCTAACCCTGCACCTCTTGGTTTGATGGGGTTTGGCATGGCGACTGTGCTCTTAAACCTGCATAATACTGGCTTTTTTGCCTTAGGAAGTATGATACTGGCCATGGGAATATTTTATGGCGGCTTAGCTCAGGTTATTGCAGGAATTATGGAATGGAAGAAAAACAATACATTTGGAACAACAGCATTTTCATCTTATGGTTTTTTCTGGCTTTCTCTTGTTGCTTTATTAGTGATGCCTAAAATAGGATGGTGTGAGGCGCCTGAGAGTTCCGCAATGGTAGCATATCTCTTTATGTGGGGCGTATTCACCGCAGTTATGTTTATAGGCACACTAAAATTAAATTGTGCACTACAGTTTATATTTGCTACATTGGTGTTGTTGTTCTTCCTATTAGCTCTTGCAGAAGCTACTGGTAGTCCCATAATAAAACAAATCGCAGGTTATGAAGGGATCATCTGTGGGCTTTCTGCGATATATACCGGTTTAGCTCAAGTGCTAAATGAGGTATATGGAAGAACCATAGCTCCCATGTGGCCTGTGAAATAAATTTAGCATAGGCATACGAGTGATGGATGAGGTCAGAGTATGTGGCAAAACAGCGTTATAGATTATGCTATACAAATGCTTCCGGTTTGCAGTAGCATGTGCTGGCCACCATGTCATCGGGAAATTTATTACATTATAAAAATTGCCCTTCAAAACATCATCATTTCGTAATATTTTTTTCATTGTGAAATATATCAAATATGATCTCGGCCTTTTTTTTACCGATCCCCTTTACCTGTTTCAACTCGTCCACCGATGCCTGGGCAATATTTGCAATTGATTTGAGATCACCCAATAATCTTTTGCTTAGAGTGTAATTGATCAAAGGAATTGAACAAAGTAAGAAAAGTTGATTGTTTTTCAACGGCAACCCAAGTCTTGACCTTTTATTATACGCTCTCGATCCAAAGATCCAATGATCGTTACGATCTATATTGCGGGCCATCAAGATCTTTAGAAATTTATACAGTTGCTCATTATTTGAAAAAAATAATAAAGGAATTCGATAAATAAAGATAATGTCAACTACCGCCAACATCATAAATCTCCAAAATGCGCGGTGATCTCTTTTTACTTGTTTATGAGAACGAGGTATTTGTTCAAAATATTCTTTAAAACTTCCCTGAACGATCACTATTTTATGGTCCACTTTATGGCCCAGAATATATTCTGCCTGCATTAATCTTAACAATTGGTTCCAGATCCGATTTGATCTGATGGAGCTGACAAAATCAAAGATGGTTTTCCGCTCGATAATAATTGCACATCTTTTACTGTTTTCCTTTAAAATTAGGATGTCGCCCACAGGTAAACAGGTGACTTCTATCTCAGAACATATCCTATTGAGTTCTCCAATGATCTTTTTCTCACGATGATCAACGATTATCTTTACCATAAATGTTCTCCTCGCCCTGCTCGTAATAGAAATATTGAATTATCGAAAATATAATATTGTGTTAAAATATCAAGATCATTCATGGAGTGGTAAGTGAAACTACTCGGTAGAACAAAAAATAAAATAATAAGTAATATTTACGACATTGAATATCAGCATCAATTCACCTTGGAGGCTAAATCATGAATGTAGAGATAAAAATTGACGGCGAAGACTTGGATATAAACGATTTCGTGCAAAAAATAACATTTGAGATCAACAAAGCATTGATAAGTTCTTTGAACGCCAAACAGGATTGGTCTACTATCGAGATCAAAATGGAAAAATAAGGTTTATTATTACATAAAGTTTCTTTTCAACCAATCCATCAAAATTGGATCTGTTATTTCATATCTTCCACGAGCTGTTTTTTCTATCAGTCCAACTTTTTGCAGGTAAGTAATTTGTCTCATGGCTTTACCCAGATCATAACCAATAAATCTACCGGTATTGCTCAATGAATCATATCTACTCAAGCCCGTTAGTATAGCGCCGTATATCCCGGATCTCTGATTTAATTTAGATAACATTTCTCTAAATTCGCTATCAAGTTCGATGAGCATATCTTCATAAGCCTGCTCGATCACATCTTGTGTAATATCTTTTGATATGTGACTGGCTATTAAGCCAAGACGTTGTACATAGTCTGGTATAGAATGTGTAAACTCCATAAATTTGTTTATTACTTCATCAGATATAACGTAACTACATAGTTGAAATCGTCGTTTAACAAAACGTTTTACATCTTTACCTGGCAAAGACTTTACCGCAATCTTGTACAATTGTCTGTAAAAAGGTGATTTGGCGTCTTCAACTAAAGAACTCATGAAAGTGATCGAACTCCCACAGAACACATAACATACGTTTTTCTGTTTTTCTACTATCGATCTTAATCTCTTCAAAAAGTCCTCACCCCATCTTGAGCCAATATCCTGAAATTCATCCAGCATAAGGACAAACCTTTTTCCTTTACTTTTACCTAGTCTCTCTGCATAATTAAAGGCGTCTTCCATTATGATATCCGGATCAATGTCTTTTTGTTTTATTCCCATCCTTATTTTGAAATACTGCCCAATGCTCACATCCATATCAGTCAATTGATAGGCGATCTTACCAACACTCTCTTTTACATATCTCTTGATCGCAGTTTTGTATTTTCCATCACCGGTGTAAGTTATGTAGCCATCTCTTATGCTATCTGAAAGCATGGAAGCAAATCGTCTTTTATCTGGAATGCCATAACAATTCACATAGATAGGTATGGGGTCGTTTATTTGTTTAACAACTTTGAAAAGAATGGATGTTTTACCCATTCGCCTCAGTCCCAATAGACAAACATTTGACATTGATTTGATCTGTTTTGCCAACTCCCGTATTTCACTTTCTCTGTCTATAAAATATTGATCTTCAACTGGCTTTCCAGCCTTGAATGGAGTTTTCATGTTACTTTGCATGAATAATAGTATGCAATCATCACATATATGTTTTTCTGCATATTCACATACATGTTATATTACATAAGAAAAAGTACGTACCTATTGCAGATATGTTTTGGTGCATGAATTATGATCTTAGGTTTTTATACGACAATATAAAACTGACCTATTTTTTTCCTTTCTCTTTGGTAAGGCTCTCGAAGACCGACGGCAGATGGACCAAATATGTGCCGTCGCGGTTAATTATAATTGGAAAACCCTTCAGAAGTTTGTTGAGAGATATATTGTATACTCCCGGCTCTTTTACGGTGATCACTTCCGGATAGTGGCCTTTCCTTTTCACACGCTTTGGTATTCGCTTGCGCTTGTGCTTGATCTTGGCCTTTCCGGTCTCTGTTTTTGTTTTCGGCGGCCTGGTCATTGCAGGTGCGTGTTCCAATTTTTCACCCTTGGCCATCTCTTCTTCCTTTAATTTTGATTTCCTTTTGAGCTCTTTGAGTATCTCTTTTACAGTGGGATGCTTAGGTGTTGGTGCTGGTACTGATGTTGATGCCGATACCGATGGCGCGTTTACAGGTTCTACTTCCGCCTCGAGGTCACCTTCTTTACCTTTACCGGGTGAGATCTTGACCCAATCAGAAGCGATCTTGCCGGAAACCTCGGTGCCTGGCACGTTCGGCACTGCCTCCATCTCCACATCTACCGACCTACCACCGGAATCATAGGTCTTCAATGGTTCATGCTTGGATAGAATCTCGCGGATCAAAACCTTTATGTCCTTATTAGCCTGCTCGGTAAGCCGCTCTCGCTCTACCTCTGATACGGGCTGCTCGGTGTAAAAGAATTTCTTGCCACCGCAATCACTACATCCCTTTAGTATCTCGGACGATCCGCTTGGGAATACCTTACCGCATTTTAAGCACTGGTGGGGCATCACTCTTCCTCGGCATTCATCTTAATTCTTTTAAATAAAAATCCCACAGACTCCTGCTCTTCTTGCTCTTGTGGTTGGGCATGTTGTTCATATTCTCCTTCAAGTTCTCCCTCTCCCGGTGATTGTGGCTGTGGAGATTGTGGCTGTTGTGGAGATTGTAGATGTTGTGGAGATTGTAGATGTTGTGGAGATTGTAGATGTTGTGGAGATTGTAGATGTTGTGGAGGTTGTGGAGATTGTGGGGGTTGTTGTGATGGTGAAAATGATTGTGATGGCGATGGTAATGGCTGAACTGGTGACTGTACTGACGCCATATCTTGCTCGGTCGGCGGGAAGTGTGGTTCATGTGGCGGCTCGGGTGGTGGTTCACTTGGTGGATGATATGGAGGTTGAACAGGTATAGATTGATCATTGGGACGCGCATCCACATTTTCCATGTTTGTATGTATGGTTTCTTTTTCTTCTACGGGCGGCATCATTGGCAGTCCCTGGTCCATACCGGTTTGGATTGGCCGCGGTATTGGTTGTGGCTGGTTATCTTCGGGTTCGGCGGGTACAGATGCAGGTACAGGGGCCATCTCTGGTAAGGGTGAGGTGTCCATGCTTGCAGGCTCGGTTTCAGATGGTCCTGTCGGTTCAGACGGTTCAGTTGATCCGACATTTTCAGCTCCATCTCCAGCACTAACCATAGCCATAGGGGCCGGACCATTTGCAGGCGTACCGAAAACCTCGCCCGTGCTCATGCCATCCTGTCCTGGCATATCAATATCTACACTAGGTGCAGTAGATGTAGATGTAGATGTGTCTGTGCCTTCCACCATGGCGGGGGTCTCGGAGACAATGGGTTTACCCGTCAATATCATTGCCTGGATCATGCTGCCATCTTTATGAATGGTCTTTAATAAGTTAGCGGGGCCAATTACACTCATTTTTGGAATTTTGGATCGTCCCAATAATTTATCGAGCCATGTGCCGCTCGCCAGATCTTGCGATGAATATGACTGCATCTCGAGACCAATAAAAGTTTGATGATTGATCTCGCTCATGGTTGCTTTGATCAGATCGATCTCCTCCACGGCGGTCAACCCGCGCTCAAGTACCAGTACCGTACCCCTCTTAACCTCATCAAGAATAAATCTAAGCTTCTCTTGCGAAGTCATGGTATCAAGTTTTCTACTTGAGATCAGGTTGATCTTCACACCTTCATCGGTATTGTCGTCCATCTCAACACCTAATCATCACATACACATATCACATCAAAGGACGGATGTAACAACATAATCATAATAATGATCATAAATGTTCAGAAGTACTTCACCATGGTCTTATACAGGTTTTGCATATTATAACCTGTAAGCGCACTCACAGGGATCACCGGGTGCTGGGGAAACGCACTTTTTATAGTTGCGGGTGAAGACTCCTCCAGATCGATCTTATTGGCCACAATAAGCACCGGCAGCTCTCGTGCTTCAAGATTGCCAATGATCGTGATATTTACCTGGTTGAACGGGTCCTGAGAAGAGTCCATTATGAGTAAAATCCCATCCATCTCGTCCAGCCATCGTATAGCTTCTATGACGCCTTCGGTGGCCTCTTTCGCTCGCTGCAAACTGCCTGCCTCATCCATGCCGTGTTCTTCTATGAAATTATGGAAATCTATTTTTGTAGCGATCCCGGGCGTGTCCACGATATCAAAAGTAACTGATGAGCCTTCCGATTCGATCTTCACCTCTTTCTTTTCAACGGCATGCCGGGTCTCGTGCGGAACTTCGGATACCAAACCCATCTCTTCGCCAACCCAATCACGTGTGATGCGATTTGCTAGGGTGGTCTTGCCCGCATTGGGGGGGCCGTAGATGCCGACTTTAAGATGTTTCTTTTTAAAAATGGCTTTAAGCCATTTATTTATTTTATCAAAGAATCCCATCCTTAATCAGCCTCCGAAGATACTCAGATCGGTTAAGAAGCAAAAGCCGCTAATGATAGTCACCGGAGTTTGCATATTGTAATTATGTTTATTATAGTCTAACATTAATGATTTATAAATTTTTCTAAAATAGATATAATTTAACCCTTTATTAAATTATCTTAAAAATTGAAAGTAAAATGTATTAATATTGAACACTATCCAGTGCATATCGAAATAGAGGTTTTGACAAATGTTACCCGAGGAGATCGTAACCAAAAAGGCCGAGCTGATAAATTACGGCATGATCCGAATACCGCCGGAGATAACATTACCGTATTACCCCAGCCGGTCCTCTGCCGGACCAGGGGCGGGTTCACGCGCAATGGTATTCAGCTTTTCAGGTACCCGAATAAAGCTCGGAATAGTCCGTGACAAGCCCGCAATTTACACTCTTGCCCTGAAAGATAACAGATACTATAATATCTTGAAACACGGCGAGCCATACTTGGATAACGTAACCATCGAACCCACGGTCATGCACGCACCTGGACAGGCGTTCATCAACATAACGAATGAATGTATCTACAACTGCAGCTTTTGCGTTACGCCGAATTTGGATCGGGATGATAGACACAAGAAGTGCACGGTCGAGCGTTGGGGAGAATTAATACTGGCACAGGCTAATAACCGCAACCTCGAGTGCGTGGCCATCACCAGCGGTGTGAAAGTGTCGCCCCATAAAACCGTGCTGGACATGGTAAACATCATAAAAACGGTTCGTACCCAGCTACCCGAGATACCCATCGGTGTCGAACCATACCTGACCGCACAAGAGGACATTGATATATTGTTCGAGGCCGGTGCGACCGAGATCAAACTTAATTTGGAAACACCCACCCGCGAGTTGTTCTCCAAAGTATGCCAGGGGATGGATTATGATGGTATTAAACACGCCTTGAAATATGCAGTGGCGCACTTCGGCCCAAATAGGGTATGCTCGAATATTATAATCGGCCTGGGCGAGACCGACGAAGAGGTTTTAACTGCCGTGGAGGATCTAGCGAAGGATGGTGTAGTGGCTACACTGCGTGCATTGAGGATAAATGAAATTAATATGCCAAAATTGAAAGATGCCCTGGGCTTTGAACCGGGACCGGTGGAACCTGAGCGGCTGCTCAACCTTGCCAGAAAACATAAGGAGATATTGGATAAATACGATCTTTCCACGCTGGAATTTCAAACGATGTGCCATAAGTGCAAATCGTGCGATATAGTGCCGCAGCAGGACCTCTAGTCGAGAGTCCAAAAGTCATGAGTCGAGAGTCAAAATACGGGAATGCAAAGAATCTAAGAATTTATAATCCAGACGAATAATTTATATCCAAGAAATTTATGAATTAAGTGGTCTGATGCAGGCAAATAACCACGAACCCAGAATTGAACTACAAACTATTCAAAACACATTTAATGCTATTGCAGCAGAGTTCGATATCACTCGCTATAAGCCATGGCCGCAAACGATCGAGTTCATTAACGAGCTTCCCGAGGATGGAACCATTCTTGACCTTGGTTGCGGCAACGGGCGGAACATTGAGTATTTAGCGTCTGTTGGTCGCGGGTTTAGGATAATCGGTCTTGATTTTTCCATGAAAATGTTAAGGATCGCCAAAAGAAAGCTTGGTCAGGTCAAGTTTGGAAGTATGATTGATTTCATACTGGCCGATGTGGTGAGATTACCGGTGAACGAATCCTCATTGGACGGCGCGTTATATGTAGCCGCCCTACATCACCTACCCGGAGCAGAGCTGCGGTTGGCTAGTCTATTAGAGCTTGAACGCTGCCTGAAGCCTGGTGGGAGAGGGTTCATCAGTGTCTGGGACTTCGAGCAGGAACGGTTCGGAGACGAGCTGGCCAAGCAGTTGTCCGAGCCGCCGGCAGAGGGCGAGTTCGGGGATGTATATGTGCCCTGGGTGGGTAAGCGCGGGGTAACCAAACAGAGGTTTTATCATCTGTTTTATAAGAATGAACTGGAAGTATTAGTGGAAATGACTGAGCTGGAGATCGAAAAAATGTTCAGAGTTGCGGATAATTACCATGCAGTGGTGAGGAAAGCATAGTTTTGGAGTTTATTTAAATTCCAAGTACCAAATCCAAATGACCGAAACAATGATTTGTTTGGAAAGTGGGAGGTGGAAAGAGGAAAGTGGGTTGATGATTAAGTGTATAAACTCTCTATCCACTAGCGAGAGAAACGAGCGTCCTCTCCCCTCTTTCCTGTTTGGAATTTGGTCATTAGTTATTGGAACTTATTTGGAGCTTGGTGTTTGTTTTTTGGAATTTATGAATTTCAAAATCATTAAACAATTTGATATTCATTATATTATGTAGTGATAAGTTGGTGAAAAACCTCGACATCAACCATTGCAAACTCGAAGCAAGCAAACATTTTAAAAATACCTGGATGCGAAAATGGGACTGGGATTACCAAGATCTAAGAGATGCTATTAAAAAAGGAGAAAAGAAGTTGATCATCGTCTATTATTGGGAATTTGAAACCATCTTTATCATCACAGGATCCGAGGGATAGTATGCAAGAGAAAGAGTGCCCAGTATGTGAAAAAGGCAAATTAGTACAGGTAGAGGACATTCTATCTGAGATCGACGGCTACGTTTTTGTGGAAAAAGGTAACAGGTGCACGCACTGCGGCGAAGAGTTCATACCGGAAGAAGAAGGAGAAAGGATGATCAAGATCGCCAGGAGATTGAAATTATGGGGTGAACCATTGAAATTGTACAGAAAATTATCACACAGCGCACGCGGAATCGTATTAAGAATACCGTCGGACCTGGAAAAGAATCTTGGGATCAAGGGTGATGAGGAGATAACGATCCAAAAGGTAGGGAAAAAGAAGATCTTGATCGAGGTAGGAAGCAGCAGATGAAAGAGGGGGTTTAGGGTCACTGGAAATAAGTTAAAATAGAAAAAAGGGAACCGCAGATGAACACAGATAAACAGAGATACGGATAATAAATAATTATTTACATCCGTGTTTATCGGCGTTAATCTGCGGTTTTTTCTATTTTAGAAAGGCCTTTTTTGCCTTCGGCACAACACGATAGTACTCTTCGAGTACAATCGAGACCTCAAAATTCGGTTATTAATCAATAAATTGAATTTTTACGTATCCCTCGGGGAAATTGTGAAAAGATAATGGTTCACCTTCTTGATGGTTAGGGATCACAATTTGGGGGTCACAACTCAGAATTTTTATTACTTTGGGCTATTTGAAATTGAAAATTGAAGAATGAATACTGAAAAATGAAAAGTAAAAAGTTATGTACTCAAAAGTGTATTTAATGCTGGTAGGCAGTTTTAATGAGATCGAGGGTCGTCATTTTCGTAATTATTATTTTTATCATGTCCATTAATATTCAATTCAAAAATATTGATGCCGGTAGAAGCAATGAGATCAATACTAATGAAACCTGGGACACAGATAAGATAATACTAGAAAACCTAACGATCAATGCCATGGTAACAATAGAACCGGGTGTTACAGTATATTTGGGTGAAAATGTCGATCTAAAAGTCAAAGGCGGTTTGAAGGCAGTTGGTACGGAAAACAAAAGAATCACCTTCACAAAATATGGTGAGGCAAGCTGGGGACATATCATATTAAAATCCAGCGGAATATTCGAATATTGTGACATCGAAGGCACTAAAGGAATCGCAGATTATACTGGAATTTACATCAGGCACAGCAAAATAGACTCTGATGGCTATGGAATTGCTCCGTTTCATAGTGATATGATCAATAACACAATTATTGCTAGAAATGGCGATGCGCTAAATTATTATTATGACCCGCTTGGAAATTGGGATTATATATCGAGGCATTCTCCTCATAAATGGGTTAACGATTATTATTTTACCATAGCCAATAATACGATTAGTGCTAAGAATGGTTATGGAATTCAAATACCAAAAGCGTATGTTTATAATAATTATATAATAGATGTATCTCAAGATGGAATAAATACGAAAGGTATAATCAAAAATAATGTTATTATTAATAGCACCATTGGCATTTTATCTGATGGCGTTATTGAAAATAATTCGATAGAGAATTCTCATGTTGGGATTTCAGGTATGGAAGTAAAAATGATAGCTAATAATAGTATTCAAAATTGCAGCTCTGGTATCTCTGTAAGTGCATACGAATTCAATAATTATATTTATAACAACAACATTCAATATAATGAGAGGGGAATTGCTTTTGGGGGTAATGGGATTGTTTCGAATAATATCATAGAAAATAATAATATTGGCATTAAGATAGATAATTCACCAAGTGCATATATGGAAGATGGCAAGTTTAAAGATCTAATAATAACAAACAATTCTATAAAAAATAATACCGAATATGGAATTTATATGGAAGGTTCTTTTCCAAAAATTAAAAACAATAATATTTCATACAACGGAAATGGTGAAAAGTTTCACGGTGGAATATATATTAGATCATCTTATGGAAACCAACGTCATATCATCGAAAATAATATAATATCATTCAATAAGAATTTTGGAATATCATTTGGTTATCATAGCATTGGTATTGTAAAAAACAATTTAATAATAAATAATGGGAAATATGGTATAAGTTGTAATGAAACATTAAATATTAAAATTGATGGAAATATAATTTTAAATAATAATAAATTTGGCATATATATAAATAAACGTTCTTTCCCTATAATAACAAATAATTTAATTACAGATAACAATCAATATGGCATTTATACAAAATATAAATCCTGGCCGACAATAGAAAATAATGAGATCTCTGGTCATAAGATCGGAATTTACATTGATTCAACATCGAATGCGACAGTATTAGAAAATGAGTTTTATGATAATGAAAAGAATATTGTTGATAAGTATCATAAAAAGGATGATGACGGTTCCAATCCCTTATATGCCATCGAAAATCAAATTGTAATCATTTTAATGTTGATAATAATTGTTGGAATAATTACTTGGGCTTATAGAAGAAAAAAATTATGTAAACAGAACTAGATCACTTTCCTTTTTCCATCCTTTCCACCAGCCCAGCCTTCAGCTCACAAGTCTTACAGGTCTCTTGTATGGTGGGTTCACCGCACGTCTTGCACGTACTCAGTTTCGCCGGCCCGAATTTCCCCGAGATCGCATCTATGGTTTGGTCGTAGAAGCTCAGGATCGCATGCCGGCTGCCGGGGGTGCCCTCCTCGGCGCGTGCGAGCATGTCGCGGAAGAACCCACGCTGGGCAAACTCCGCATACGGGCACTCGCCATGGTAGATGTCCAGGCCAATCAACATGGCATATAAATACGACTCTTTCTCCGGTATGGTGCGCAGGGGTAACAATCTTGGAATTAGTCCTGGCTGTATGTTACGGTGCGGGCCGAGACGTGCCAGTTTTTGTGAATCACCACGAAAGACGTTCATTATTATTGATTGGGCAGTATCGTCCAGGTTATGCCCCGTTACCAGCCATGACACATCCAACTCTTTTGCCTTCTTGTTCAGGCAGAACCTCCGGAACACACCGCAGTATGTGCACGGGGTCATCTCATGTGTGTACGGTTCTATGTGGTCAAGTGTATGGCCGATCAGATCCTGAAAAGATACGATATGATGTTCAACCCCCAGGTCTTTGCACGTCTGTTGAGCGCTCTTGATGGACTCCGGCCTATACCCGGCAATACCCTCATCCACAGTAATTGCCAGCAGTTCAACACCTCTATGTTTCTCGAAGATATTTTTCATCGAGTAAAGCGCAAGTGTGCTGTCTTTACCACCGGACAGTGCAACTGCCAGACGGGCACTTTTAGGCAACCGGTATTGTCTGCTTATCTCCTTTTTAACGCGCCTATCCACGAACTCGATGAAGTGCTCTTTGCATAGATGTGCCCCACTGTAGCGAATGAAGGTTACTGCTGGTTGAGTGCATTTGTCGCAAGTTATCATTGTTTGTGAATTGTAGGATTGGTATATAGTTATTATGAATTAATGTTGAAAAGGGGTCGGGGGTTACAATTAAGGGGTCAGGATGTTGGATAAAATTATTATTAAAATAAAATCGTTGGCAGACCGGCAGACTAGCAGACCAGCAGACCGACAGACCGGCGGACAGGGGGACTACATCTCATTACCATATTTTTATTACTCATTCTACCTGATCATAAATGCTGCCACCGGTGATTACCAATACACTAATATAGTAAATTTTCCATGGTTCTTTCCGAGACCATGGCTAAGGTAAATGAGTATGATGCGGTGATCGTTGGCGGTGGAATTGCAGGCAGCACCACCGGTAAATTTATCGCTGAGCACGACCACAAAGTATTGATCGTTGAAGAGCATCGCGAGGTGGGGAAACCTCTTCAATGTGCCGGGCTGGTCACGCCGCGGATATTTGACTTCATGCCAGAGAACGGCTGTGTTTTGAACAGAGTTCGCGGTGCTAAAGTTTATTCGCCCAGCGGTAAAGAGCTCGTGATCGATGCAAAGAAAACCAAAGCGGTTGTAATAGATAGGGTCGGCTTCGATCGATCCTGCATGGCCATGGCCGTACGCGCCGGCTGTGAGCTGAGTCTGGGTGCAAAGGCACTGGCGGCCAAATATGACGGCAATACCGTTTCCGTTAAGATCATGAAGGGAAATAAAATATTTTCAATGAACACTAAATTATTGATCGGTGCCGATGGTGTTCAGTCTCGAGTGGGGCGCTGGTTCAACTTAAAGAGACCACCATTATTAATATCCGGGTTCGGCGCCGAGCTTTCGGGTGTGAATATAGATCCACGGTTCGTGGAGATATATCTGGGTAACGATGTTGCACCAAACTTTTTCAGCTGGGCAATACCGAAATCTCCAAATACCGTCGATGGTGTGGTACCTGCGCGGGTGGGCCTGGCATGTGACAGTTCAACACATTGTGCATTTCAATATTATCATCAATTATTCTCACATCCCATCCTAGGGCCAAAACTGATTAGGTCTAAACCTATTCAATATATTGCAGGTGCCATACCTCTTGGTCCCGTACCAAAAAGCTATACCAATAATGTAATGCTCGTGGGCGATGCTGCTGGCCAGGTCAAACCTACCTCGGGGGGCGGCGTATATACTTCAATTTTATGTGCAAAACATTGCGCGAAAGTGGCAGATCATGCACTACAAATTAAAGATCATTCTGCAAAATGTCTAAAGGAATATCATAAGGCCTGGATGAACGACATCGGCGTGGAATTAAAACACGGTCTACGGTTGCACAAGGTATACATGCATCTGAAAGACAACCAACTCGAGGACGGCTTCAACCTTTTAAGTGAAAAAAGTATTTTAAGTTTGATCTCGACACATGGCGATATCGACTTCCCGTCAAAGCTCACAACAGTTCTGTTTAAAAAGGTGCCTGCACTGTTGAAGTTTGCCAGGCCATATCTCAGGTCGTTCTTTTGAGTGTGTGAGTTTAAGAGTGTGTGAGTGGAAGAGTTGGGGCATGTAAATAGACCGTTTTGCTTTTATATCGATGTAAATCACTGGTGGAGGGGGGACCACTTCAAGTAATTATCGCTTGGGATCGTTTGGAGACCACTTCAATGATTTATTGTTTACAATCGTTGGGGGAGGGGTGACCACTTCAATTTTTTATTGAATTAAATCGTTTGGTGAGGGGGGATAGATGTTTTTCGATTTTAGAGAGAGAAAGCAAATAATTTTTTTTGTTCCACCCTCTCCAAATGTTTTCCAACAATAATTCATAATAATGGTCCCCCTTCCCCAAACGATTCTGTTTATTATATAATCGTAGTGGTCGGCCGAAGGCCATAACTCACACACTCTCCAAACTCTTCACTTCCGCCGGTACCTGAAATCATGAACCTTCTTCGCCAGATCATCCAATTCCTTTTTTGTTTTGGGGAATTTACCTTTCTCGTCCATAAAGTAAAAGACCACCGCAAGTACCGCAAAGATTATCGCAGGGATGACAAAAATATAAAGTCCCCAGCTCGGTAGAGGTTTAAGAACTCGAATGGATGTATCCGGGATAAGCCCGTCAACATCGAGCACGCCCAGATTCAGCCTGCCTGTGATGTTTGGGTCACCTTCAGCGTCATCGGGTATATCTTTTTGGGCATTTTCCCATTGGCTATCTAAAAAATACCCGCGCGATCTCAGGTCAAAATATTCGTCATTGAACGAAAAGTTCAGGTGCATGCGTATGAAATACCGACCCTGCGGTGTATTTGAATAAGATTTAATAGAAAGCTTAACCTGGACGGTTTCATTCTCTATTCTCGGCCAGTAAAACTCCGCGGTCCATTGGTCGGCAAGATCGCGAAACCCGCCTGAGGTATCACTGGAACCACCCGTAAACTTTGGCGAATGCGAGATCTTTTGCACATCTTCACTCTCTTCCAAAGTTGAATATCTATAGATATTTACAATAAGTGTCGTATTGGTCATGGTCATGGTCATGGTCGTATTGGTCGTGGAATTATCATCATTGGATTCGTGTCCGTTCGTGACAGTGAAATTGTATCTGTTCGTGATCTTAAACCTTAGTTTACCACTACTACCGGGAGTTATTGTAGGAGTGTGAAAGTCATTAAAGTCGGGTACTTGCCCGGGATTGGCGATATCTTTTCTCAAAGGCGACGAATAATTCCCATCACCAACTATTGTGTTGGTTAATAATACCATGATCAGTAAAACGACGAAGAACGGTCGAATAAATAGTAAAGAAAATGATCTTGACATTAATACCATGTTACCTACCACAATATCAGTTTGGGTTTTGTTATACCATATTAACGCATTTGCTTTAATATTTTTGCCGTATAGCGTGAACGTTTCCGTTATATTACAACAAACTTAACATCGATCTAATAATCACATATAAGTATAACTAAGGTCATTATTATACAACCCGATCAAGCAAATATTCGGTGCCCATTATGTATCTAGAATTATACCTCCAGGAAGATAGCGGATTTGGAGATATCACCTCCGATACCCTCTTCACCGACGAAAAGGTCAAAGCAGTAATTACTTCCAATAGCGATTGTTTGGTTGCAGGTGTGGAAGAGGTTGAGAAATTATTCAAATTATTTGACCTGGAAGTCAAAACCAAGGTTTTAGATGGTGCCAGAGTTACAAAGGGTACGGAAATACTGTCCGTTGCCGGTGAGGCGCGCTCGGTTCTCAAATGTGAACGATTGGCACTGAACATTCTCATGCGCATGAGCGGGATCGCCACGGCCACGAACGACCTGGTTCGCCGGTGCAGGAAGATCGAGCCCGATATCAAGATCGCCGCCACGCGGAAGACCACACCGGGATTCAGGTATTTTGAGAAACACGCCGTTGTGATAGGCGGCGGTGAGGCGCACAGGCTCTCCCTTTCCGACGCAATTATGATCAAAGACAATCACCTGAAGATCATAGGCTCGATAGAAAAGGCAATGGCAAAGTTCAATTCTGAAAAGAGTACTACAAAGGTCGAGATCGAGGTCACCACAAAAGAACAGGCACTTGAGGCGGCCCGGGTCGGTGCGGACATCATTATGTTGGATAACATGACCCCTGGGCAGGTGAAAGAGATCGGCGCCGAGGTCAAGAGGCTGCGGCCCCAGACGATCCTGGAGATCTCGGGCGGCATCACACCCGATAATATCGAGGCCTATGTGCCGTATGCAGATATGATCTCGCTGGGCTGGTTGACGCATTCAACACCGGCGAAAGACTTTTCAATGGAGGTGGTTTGATGAAAGATGCAAAGGTTAGCAGTAAAAAGCCAGTTACGGAAAAACCGATAACAAAGATCAAGATCGATGAAGATGGTAAGTGCGATGGTTGCAAACGACGATCATCAGAGCCCGTCAAGGTGGATGGTCCACTTACACCATACCGTGAGATCACACTATCGGATGGGCACGGATTTTACATCAAAACCACCTGCAGCTTGACCAAGGATGAGCGTGTACTGGTTCAGCAATATCGCGAGTATAACGAGCCGGACGGTATAAAGTTCCAATGTACGGACCCTATTTATTTTGAGAACAAAGCCGAATTTCTTGAATGGCTAATTGAATTGTTAAAGAACAATTTTGAGAAGATACCGTTTATTACGATCGCTCCAATAAAGGATGAAGATATTAAAAAACACGAGCGCGAAACAACAGATGCGATGTATTTATAAAATCATAAAGGATTTTTAGATGTGGACGCTCCTTTGCGTTAATGAATTAAATCGCTTGTGAGATTAGGGTTATATTGATATTTTATCAACCCCCATCCCTCAGAAATATTCAATAATAATTTATTCCACATCCCACATCCCTCAAAAAATCAAAAATGAATCATTCTCTACATCGCGGGCATAACTGGACCCACTTGCGGCATTTGCAGGAGCGTTCGGATTTGCCGCAGTTCTTACACACCGCTAGACCAATATATCCACAGTTATTGCATTTCATTGGTTCGGGAAATATATTTCCGGTATTTAATACTAAGGACACTTCGTTATATTAGCGTTGTTAATCATGGGTCAGGGGTCACAATTTAGGTGTGAGGGGGATAAGGAATTCAGGGATCGGAATTTTCGATTATATTTTTTTGACTCCCGACTCTTGACTACTCACTACAATTTCTAAGCATAAAATATTTAGCTAAATCATCACTTCAGTACTCATAATCTAATCTAACCCCGGTGATATATTGGACCAATCTGGCAAGTCGAAAGAGCAGGTCATGGCCCACTTGAAGCGCGCATTCAGCAGCGACCACCATTTCAGGGACGGTCGAATTCTATCGTCCATGTGCACTGCGCCGCATGAGCTGGCCATAAAAGCCCACATGATGTTCATTGAGGCCAACCTGGGCAACCCTGACCTGTACCCGGGCACCAAACGGCTCGAAGGCGAGATCGTCAGAGTCCTGGGCGAACTGTTCCATGGTAAGAATTTAAACGGTTACATGACAAGCGGCGGCACCGAGGCCAATATAACCGCATTATGGATCGCCAGAAAGCTCTCGGGTAAGAGGCGGGTATTATTCCCAATATCTGCACACTTCTCAATAACCAAGGCAGTTAACCTGTTGAACATGGAACCCGTGGAGATCGAGCTTGACGAGTCATTCAGAATGTCGGTTGACGATGTGGAAGATAATATCTCGGATAATTCCGCGGCGGTAATTTGCATGGCGGGTACCACCGAGCTTGGTGTGGTGGACCCGATCGAACAATTATCGCAAATTTGCCATGGCAACACCTTCTTACATGTGGATGCCGCGTTCGGCGGGTTTGTATTACCATTCTTGAAAGAGCTTGGATATGATGTTCCAAAATTCGATTTCCAGCTTTCCGGTGTGTGTTCGTTAAATACCGACCCGCACAAGATGGGGCTATCCACAATACCCTCGGGCGCGCTGCTGTACCGCGATGTAAGATTCCTGGAACATATTACCGTGGATGCGCCGTATTTGATAAGTAATAAACATTCAACACTGACGGGGACCAAGAACAGTGCCGCCGTGGCGGCTACCTATGCCGTGCTGATGCATTTGGGCCGTGAAGGGTTCAAAAAGGTGGTCAAGCAGTGTATGGATAATACCAATTATTTGGCATCTCGGGTGCAGGAGCTCGGTTTTGAGCTGGCAATCAAACCGGTCACAAATGTAGTGGCTATCAAACTCGCAAATCCCGAGAACGTGCAAAAAGAGCTCGTGAAACAGAACTGGTTCGTTTCCAAAGGACGGTTCCCGAAATGTTTGCGAATAGTGCTCATGCCGCATGTGACACGATCGGCGCTCGAGGAGTTCGTGCCCGTGCTTGAGTCGACCTGCCGTAGCATGGGGGAGCTGTGATCGTGATGTGTGTTGATGAAAACATATTCCAGGGATATAACTTTGATCTACCCGAGCTTCTCGGTTGGCTCAGGAAAAATAAGGTCAAGTGTTTAGCTGTTCAGTTACCGGAAGGACTGAAGCGCCAGGCATTGGATCTAATTCAAACCATCGAGAAAGAATTGGGCATCCATGCAATTCTGGTTGCAGACCCCTGCTTTGGCGCGTGTGATCTTGTCCATGCCAAGCTCGAAATCCTGGATGTCGATGGGATCGTACATTTTGGCCATTCGGAGATACCCAACTGCCCTCAGGGGCAGATACCCATTAAATATATCGAGCTTAGAGCAGATGTTGAGTTGGGGAAATTGCTGCAAAAGAAACAGAACTTGGATGCTTTATTGGCCCATTATCAACCACCCGCAGCGCTTGGAATTATATCCAGCATACAATTCACATCACATCTGAACACTGTTAGAGATGTGCTGGAAAATGAAGGGTACGGTGTGGAAATTGGCAATGGCGATTCCCGTGTCAAGTACCCGGGCCAGGTCTTGGGCTGCAATTTCTCGGCTGCGAGAAATATCCAGGACAAGGTAGATGTGTTCGTGTACATCGGTGATGGTACATTCCATCCACTGGGCGTTAGTCTTGCAACCAATAAAAAAGTACTGGTCTTCGACCCGTTCAGGGAAGTGTTCGAAGATATCGGCCCATTGAGAGATCGGATCTTGCGGCAGCGAAGCGGGGTAATTGCAAAGGCCAAGGATTGTAAGGATTTCGGTATTCTGATCTCCACAAAACCAGGCCAGAACAGGAAGGAGTACGCGCTCGAGCTGAAACAAAAAATTATAGAACATGGCCATCGCGCACTGCTCATTACCGTAGATAATATTACACCCGATAAGATCGAATATCTACCATTCGATGGGTTCGTCAACACCGCATGCCCAAGGCTGACCATCGACGATCTCGGCCAATACAAAAAGGTGGTTCTAACCCCGGTGGAGCTAATGACCGTGCTTGGCGAACGTGATTGGGATGGATATAAATTTGATGAGATATTGTAGAGTGTTAGTGATCAATTGTCAGTTTGTAGTTGTTAGTTTAGTGTGTTATTGAATGGAACGGTTATTTAATATGAAAAAACAATATTTGGAGATCGTTTTACAAAAGCTGCCGCCGCACCCGGCGCCAATGGTGAAGCTTGAACAATATTTTACACCTGCAAATATTGCCGCCGATATACTTTTTAGTGCATATATTGAAGAAGATATTTCCGATAAGGTCATCCTGGACCTTGGCTGCGGTACCGGGATATTTGCAATCGGTGCAAAACTGCTTGGTGCGCGTGAGGTGCTTGCCGTGGATATCGATAGCACCGGATTGGTAATAGGTGAGGGGTATGCAAAGGCGCTGTCGCTGGATATTAACTTCCTGGAGGGGGACATTAATGAGCTGGAGATCGGAAATTTCACTGAAAACTCAATAGATACCGTATTCCAGAACCCGCCGTTCGGTGCGCAGAGATCGGACAAAGGCGCGGATAGGATCTTCTTAAAACAAGCGATATCAGTAGGAAAAACCATCTACTCACTGCATTTAACCAAGACCGAGGAGTTCGTGGAGTTGTTGATAGACAAACTGGGCGGTTCTGTGCTCTGGAAAAAAACGTATCTGTTTCCCATTGGTCATGCGTTCTCTTTTCATACAAAAAAAATAGTAAACTATAATGTGACCTTATTCAAGATCAAAGCTTGAATTTTTTTCTGATATCGTTAATTTCTTCATCAGGGATATTCTTGAACATATCTTTTTTGGTAATTGTTACGATATCTATATTGATCTCATTTATGTTCCTATTAAGTACCTTTGAAATTGCTTTTAATGCCAGATTGATGGCGCCCCGAAAGGTCATGTTATCTTTATACTTTTTCTCAAATATCTCTTCGATCCCGGCTTTACCCTCACCTATTACGCATGCACGATATTTTTTATATGAACCGCTCGGGTCGGTCTCGTATAGATTGATGCCGTCCGTATCAATGCCGCCCACCAGAAATGATACGCCGAACGGCCGGATACCGGCATGCTGGGTATATGTTCGCATGATTTCGCTTATACGTTCCACAAGCTCGGATATGGGTAGATCCTCGTTATACTGGTTCATGTAACCCATGCGCTCCTCGCGCGCATAGTCCACCAGTATTCGAGAATCTGCGATCAATCCCGATGTGGAACACGCGATATTATCGCCAAGCTTGAATATCTTCTCGTATGATTCGATTTCGACCAGTGGCGATGGTATACGTTTTTCAACCATCAACAGTACACCGTCTTTATAGACCATACCTATCGATATACTGCCCTTCAATACGGCCTCGCGGGCATATTCCACCTGGTACATTCGACCGTCCGGTGAAAATATGGTGGCGGATTGATCGTAGGATTCGCGTTCTTCATTCATTTTATCTCGTAGGGTATAATATTTTCTTGTACTTAATACTACTTCGTGGAAGAAATGTGCTTGATTATTGCTTAGGGAGGTTTGAAGTTTAGAGTGAACTCTAAACTTAGGGATGTGGGATTTGGAATGTGGGATGTGGGTTGCAGTAATTATGCAAACCCTCTCACCTCAAACGATTGATTTTAGAAAAAGATCGTAGTGTACTCTTACCTCACACCTAATTCATTATCCACCATTCACAATTTTCCATTTATAATCCATAATTCATTAAATTTTTCAACTAACAAAGTAGTGTTATGACATATATTTAACACAAATCTTCGATAATATAATGTATTTGAAAGTGTTTTCAAACGTTTAAAGGTCAAAGAGATCTACAAGTTGGGTATAACTATGAAACATACCACTACCGTTATATTGATCGTTTTTCTAATGCTGAGCGGCCTGGCAAACATGGTCGGACCTGTTGATAATGCAGTAAAAGAGCAAAATTATGATGTTGTGGCCGAGAAAAGTGCATCTTCAGTTACTCGGCCAATGCCAAACTCACCCACTACAACAACCACAAATCGCGGTGTTTTGCCAACCGGAGCCCATGCACCCATCAGAATTAATAATAATACACATTTTCACACGGTTGCAGGTATTGAGGGTTGGTTGGGTATTGGAACATTAATTAGCCCGTATATCATCGAAGACCTGATCATCAATGCCCAGGGTCAAGGAAATGCCATATACATCGGAAACGTCTCCACAGTATATTTTATCATAAGAAACTGCACACTGTTCAACGCTTCGGGATCAACTCTGCCATGGGGTTATGGCGCCGGGATCACTCTTGCAAATGTGCCCACGTTTCCAGGACCAATCGGGGTAGTGCAGGCTAATAACTGCTCCAACAATAAGATAGGTATCTGTTTTTATGGAACTAACTACTGCGTTATTGATAACAACAACTGTTCAAACAATTCGCAAATGGGCATTTATGTGGACAATAGTGATGATAATATAATAAAAAATAATATCTGCGTGGCGAATAATCAATCGGGTATTTTTTTAACATCCGGAAGATACAATAAATTTGAAAATAACACCTGTAACTCAAATACAAAAAACGGCATTTCACTCTACGTTTCTGCCATTAACAATAAGATCAATAATAACACTTGCAAATCAAACGATGTTGATGGTATTAATCTGGAATCCACATGCAAAGATAATTATCTGTTCAATAATACTTGTACATTAAACGTCGGTGACGGTATTTCTTTACTGGATCTCAGTGATGATAATCTTCTTGACCATAATAATTGCTCGAATAATTTTAATGGCATTTTTATTCAGTCAACCAACAATATGATTAAAAATAGCACCTGTACAAGTAATGAATTTGGCATTTCAATATTTACATCAGTGAACAAAATTTATGATAATACCTGTAAAAATAATAGCGAATCTGGAATTTATCTATACTTTTCAAATTCAAACATTTTGAAAAATAACCAGTGCACTTCTCTTAATAATAAAGGTATTTTATTCTATGATTCTGACGGTAATTCTGTATTTGGCAATAACTTTTCATTTAGCAGCGCCCATGGACTTTACCTGGAAAAAAACTCTGATGGTAATTATTTTTCGGAAAACCAAATTTCCCATAATTCAGCTAATGGTATCTTTATTGATACCAATTGTATCAATAACCGCATTATATACAACAATTTCATCGACAACACGAACCAAGCAGATGATGCTTTCCCTACCAGCACTAACTGGGATAATGGAAAAGGCGAGGGAAATTACTGGTCGGATTATACCGGTTTGGACAACGGCGCCGATGACCGAACGGCCGGTGACGGCATCGGTGATACGAACATACCACATCCGGGTTCGGGGTATGATAATTACCCATTCATGAACCGGTCCGGTTGGTTAACACTTAACCCGCCAACCTTGAACGATCCTGGAGTGCTCGATACAGACGGATATTTTATAGTTAACTGGTCTAAGATCAAGAGGTCAACAAAATATCAATTACAGGAGGATGAGTCCAATCTGTTCTCTTTTCCCACTGACGTCTTTAACACCAGTGCTACGGGCATTCATATCCCACGAAAAGGTAATGGAACATATTATTATCGCCTGAAAATGTTCAATCCTTATACAGAGAGCGGATGGTCCAATGTTGTGGATATAGTCGTGGACTGGTCGCCGTCGGCGCCCACCGGGCTGGAGATCACTGCCAACACCGGCCGCACCATCGGGCTGTCTTGGAACCCAAATCCTGAACCCGACATAGATGGGTACCATATCTTGATGAACGACACCGGTGCGGGTCTGTATGGTCCATATCATAAGGTTGCTACTGTACCGCACACCACGACGAGTTACACTGTCACAGACCTGATGGAGGAGGTAAGATATTATTTTGTGATAACGGCCTATGATAATTTACTAACCAATTCGACACAATCAGATTTTGTATCTGATACCACCCCGGATGTAACCGCACCAGCAGCGCCGAAAAACCTGTCCGCAACGGCACTACCGAGTGGTGGGATCGAACTTACCTGGGATGGAAACACCGAACCCGATCTTGAGGGGTACTACATTTATTTGAGCGACCCAAATGTGGATGCCCCGGGCGAGTTCCATTATTGGGGTAGTGGCTCATCCGATATGGCCTATCATACTTTCGACAACCTTAGAGGAGACGCCACATATCATTTCAAGCTTATTGCACATGACGAGGTGCCAAATAACTCATCGGACTCGGAGATCGCTTCCGCAACCACATTTGATGATACACCTCCATGGAACCCAACCAATCTAACGATCACCGATATAACCAACAACAGCATGAAACTGTCCTGGACGGCAAGTGTAAGTCCTGATGTAGTTGCCTATAATGTCACAAGAGGTTACTTTGACTATTATTCTGCGAGTTTTTACCCTGTTAATTCCGAACCCGTCACCGATACATGGTACATAGATACCGGTCTTGAGGAGGGTACTGATTATTATTACAATGTCCGCTCCATCGACGATGCCGGGTGGGAGTCTGAATATGTGGTGTTTGCACATGCCAAAACCATACTGAGCCCCAAAAAACCGCAGATCCTCCAGCACCCCTTCGATTTCAAGATCATTGAGGATACGAATGATGATAGAACGATCAATCTTTTTAATTGGTTCACAGATGCCAATGACGACCCGCTGAAGCTTCGGTGCACTGGCCAGAAGCACATACATGTTACCATAACCAAAGACACCGGTTATGTCCTGTTTGTTCCTGACTCGGACTGGAATGGTAATGAAACACTGACCTTCTACGCGTCGGACGGCAAGCACGAGATATCCGATAATGTCACAATAACCGTAACACCGGTTAACGACCGGCCGGCTGACCCGGAGATACTTCAACCCCAAAATGGCATTACGATCGAAAAAGGCGATACAATAGATCTCAAGGGCAACTGTACCGACCCCGACTTGCCGTACGGTGATAAATTAACCTTCGAATGGTCCTCGGACATCGTGGACGATGAGTTGGGGGTAGGTGAGAACCTACTCGATGTCACTCTACCCGCGGGTAAGCATTTGATCACATTATCGGTGTCAGATGAGTCGGGTCTATCCTCCAGTGCCTCGATCACCATTGAGGTAACTGGTGATATCTCAGGTTCCGGTGGGGGAGATGCCGATGATAACACCGCTATGATCGCGACCGCAAGTGGCGTGGTCATTGCTATCGTGGTGATCTTGATAATATTATTAATGTTAATACACGGGAAAAAGCTGCCGTTCATGACCGGGCCAGAGGCTGAGCCGGGTGCACATCAAGAGCCATCACGATCGATATCAATGCCGCAAACCCAAGAGCAAGTGCCGAACCAACGGCCTGACCAACCGCCGCCGCGTCAGGGGCCAACACCGAGCGTTCGTACCGGTTTGCCCGAACAACAGATGACGCCAAAGACCTTAACCTTACCAGTTACCTCTACCACTACAACTAATATCCCGTCAGAGAAGGAGGGGACACAACAGATGCAGCCGCCGACGAGTGTCAAACCGATGTTACAGGCCGTGAGCGAGGTGCAGGGCCAGACCCAAGATCGGGATAACCAGGTGGCAGATGGGACAAAAGGAATAAATCGAGAACAATAAACTAATTTTCAGTATTATTTTCAATAATAATTATATATATTGTTAGAACAATCATGGTCTGGACTTTCAAATCAATTATTTGAGCACAATTTGATAATAAACGGTTGGGTGTTGAATGTTACTGTCCAAAAATATAGAGAAAATTATCTCCTTGTCTATAGTATATTCCTTAATTAGCCTTGTTTTTCTCGGGCTTTTAGCCTTTGATTCAATGGTAGATGATGGTCGTGTGGAAGCAAAATCAATTATTGTGGATAAGGGCGGCAATGGAAACTATACAATAATCCAAGATGCCATCGATAACGCAACCCCG
>JAEHCK010000152.1 GCA_020696345.1 Thermoplasmata archaeon
AGACGAATCCATAAATTATACACAGGTCATACGAATCGAAAGCGCAAGAAAGAAGGTCATCGGAAAGCCGTATGGGGGAGAACCACATGTACGGTTTGATGAGGGGGTGGTGGACGTAAGCCCACTGCCCTACTCTACCTTAACTATTCATTAATTCATAAATTATTAGTGGTTCTAGTTGAACGAATTTCTTACAGCAAATACGAAAACTGAACCAAATTTCTTTTATAATATATAACCCATTATTAAAATTATGAGTTGTGAGGGTGTTAGGTTAGGGGGCAATATTAAGATCACTCGGATTTGGGTGATATTTTTATCGGTTTTTTCAGTATCATTTCTCATTTTTCCATCATTTTTTATTTCCTTCATCGGCGATGTTTCCGGAAAAATCGTAGAGGGTGATGAAGAGTATGTGCTGGGAGCATATACCGAATATGGTAACGGGAGAGCTTTTTTTTACGGGGATTATTATGGTTGGTTGGAGCGCTCGGCTTTTGGTGAATTCGATGGGAATATCGATGTTAAAGACAGAGAAATGACCCGGCAATTCTTATTGAACACGATATCTTGGGTAGGACAAGATAGAAAACGATTATTGATCGACCTATCACATAGCCAAGTTGGCATTTATGATAGAAAACCCTATATAAAATTTCTTATTGATGCTGGTTATATAATAAAGTATACAGAACGGCAAAGTGATGAGATCTCTTTTGAGTTATTAACACAACATGATGCGTTATTGTTAATGAGTGTTTATAAACCATACAACATAGAAGATACTTATCAATTCATAGAAGATAAAGGATTCTCAGATGAAGAGATATCGAATATTACCAATTATGTTGCCAACGGCGGTGGATTGTTCGTTGTGGGTAATGGAGACTATAGAAGAGAGAAAAATGCAATTCTGTCAATTGGGATCATTGAAGAGCTATATAATCCAATATTAAATGAATTTGGTGCAGCTTTCAAGGAAAATATGGGTAATCTGCAGCGATCACATTATGGAAATTGGAACTATAACGTGGTATTCGAGGAGCATATTACAACAGAAAATATTTCCAACCTTCCCCTCCATGGAAATCTTTGTTCACTCTTAATAGAAAATACCGTAAAACCATTAATATATCTAAAGAAGAACAACAATTTTGATCAGGAGCCGGAAGAATTCAAAGACTCCGATCAAGGAACACTACTATCATGTACAAAATATGGTGAAGGCCGGGTAGTATTTTGCGGGATGAATGGACTGTTTTTTGGCGAGATCTTTGATGAAGAACATCATAGGTATGATGAAAAAGAAGCAGAAAAAGCGCAAGATCTAATAATGAATATCGTGAACTGGTTGGGCCGCGGAGGAAGGAAAATATTAATAGATCAAACCCACAATCAACTGGATTTTTATGATGAGAGGGACGGCAAATCAAAATTAGTAACTTTTTTAGAATCTTCGGAGTTTAAAGTGATTTTGAATTCTGAAAATGAATTGGAAACAGAGCTGTCATATGATATTTTATCCAAATTCGATATGTTATTCCTAATTGGCTTTAAAAGAACTTTCAGCTATAATGGTGCAGTTTCACTTTGGAATTATTCGGACAGTGAAATAGACAACATAACGAGATTTGTAGAAAACGGCGGTGGACTATTATTAGTGCCCAATAGCCAAGATAAAGATCTTGGGGTTTCAATTGACATATATAACAAATTGGCCGAAAGATTTGGTGTTAAGTTCAATAATGACACGATTCACGTTGGTGGTTGTGGGTGGTCATGGGATATCAAAGACCACCCGTTGACAATAAAAATTAACAACCTTCCCGTTAGAACCGGGTGCACCATTGATGAATCAGAAAATGCAGAAGAATTGGTTTATGTAAAAAAAACTGAAGAGCCATCTTCCTGGCCATGTTTTCTCGGGGCACTTCGTTGGCCGTTCATAATTGTTTTGATCATTATGATCATATTAATTAGTGTAATACATGTAATTGCAAATGAAATTGCTAAATTCAAATTACTTTCTTATTTTAGTCCACTATATTCCAGATTACATAAGGACAAAATTTTAGATAATAAGTCAAGAAAAAAGATCAGAAAACATATATTGGCTAATCCTGGCGACCATTTTAATTCCATAAGAAGGTCTTTGGACTTATCACAAGGTGCACTTGCTTATCATTTAAGAACTCTTGAAGAACAAAAGTTCATAAAATCAGTCCAGAGCGGTATGTTCAGGCGTTTTTATCCGTTCGATATGAAGATATCTGAGAATATGCTCGCAATGAATAAGATCGCATTTAATCATAATCAAGAAGTTATTTTCAAGACAATAAAAAACAAACCAGGATTAACACAAAAAGAGGTTTCGGAAAAAATCGATATTGGTCGATCAACGGTAAATCACCATATAAATTCAATGGTAGAGTTAGGTGTGATTAGGCTCGAACGTGAGGGAAACAAAACAAAATGCTACCCTGTGCAAAAGAGGCACCCATAAAATTGAAATCATAATTGTAAAAAAATTAAATCGGAAATAAAGGTGATCCCTAATATGAACATAAGAAAAAATAATTTTATATCGTGGCTATTGATCCTTGCTTTATTGAGCATGGGATTATCTGATCCTTATAATTTTCATGTATCTGCAGTTGATGAGGATGATACTCCATCTACAATAATCGTGGATAGTAATGGGACTAGCGAGTATACTTCAATTCAAAAAGCAATTAATTCTGCCAAAACAGGAGATACCATCAGGATCCTGCCCGGTGAATATCATGAGAATATTCAAATTGATAAAGGAATTACTATACTTGGTTCAGGACCAGAAAATACTGTGATCATAGGTGAATACCAAAAGATTGTGGATATCTCATCAAGTTGGGTCAATATTTCCGGATTAACTATTACTGGTGAATACGAACCTAACTCAAGATATACAGGTCTGTCTACAGATGAAGTAGACCATACAGACATCCAAAATATCAATTTCACTGATCTCAACGTTGGCATTTATATTCGAGGTTCGAATAACTCCATTAGGAACAATGAATTTTTCAACACATCTGATGGGATCATTATTACCTACTCAAAATCAGACACAATTATGAACAATAAAATTAACTCTAAAAATAATGGAATTAAACTTGGTCGGTCGGAATCTATCAGTCTTTACAACAATAAATTCATTGAATGTGGTATGATAATTCATGGATCATCACCAATATATTGGACCAGCCATTCCATTGATAAAACCAATACTATTGATAATAAACCAATATATTATTTCAAAAATATAATTGGTGGTGAGATCCCCATGGACGGAGGCGAGATAATTCTTGCAAACTGTTCAAAAGTTGCAATTGAAAATAGATCCGTTAAAAAAACCCAAGGAATAGTTATCGGCTTTTCGAATAATATTACATTAAGAAATATCACATTTGCAGAAAATAAAAACTGCATCCAAATTCAAAACTCTGAGGACAATTCTATTATGGCTAACAGGCTAATTAATAATATAAATGGACTAATTTCAATTGCAAATTCATACAATAACACGATTGAAAGGAATAACATAAGTATGAATTTAGGGTCTGGGATTACTATTGATAATTCTCATAACAACACAATCATCAATAATACATTTATAGAAAATTATTACAATCAAATTTATCTTGTAGCATCTAATTATAATTTTGTCAAAAATAATATTTTAAGTCAAAATAATTATACCTACATCAATACTCATATGTCCTATTACAATCAGATCATCAACAATACTATGAATTCAAGTGGGCATTCCAGCATAAATATTTATAATTGTATATCAGAAACTTTGAAGTATAATAGACTAAACTCAGGTGGTATTCAACTTTACGCTTACCCACCTGAGACAGAAAAATTTTGGACATCTCATATTATAGAAAATAATACTGTAAACGGTAAACCTATAATTTATTGGAAAAATATAACCGCCGGTAAAGTTCCATTAGGGGCAGGCCAGGTCATTCTCGCAAATTGTTCCAGAGTGATAATCGAGGATCAAAACTGCAGTAATGCCACTCTTGGAATATTGATCGGAATTTCCAATAATATAACGATCCAAAATAATATCTGTAATTCCAATATGTATGGTATTTCACTTTATAATTCTGATTCGAATTATCTCATAAATAATACTTGCAATTTCAATATAGATAGTGCAATTCAAATAACATCTTCTGACTCCAATCGAATCTATGATAATAGTATCTATTCTCCAATTCCAAAATATTCCTTTTTATACATCACAAATTCTCGATCAAATGTTCTTTACAATAACAGATTGATTTCCAGTGGAATTTCTGTAGGGGGCGATCTTCTCGATCTGGAGACACACATAATTGCACCTAATAATACGGTAAATAACAAACCGATCTATTATTGGACGAGTGTATTTGACAACGCAATACCTCCAGGTGCAGGCCAGATTTTTCTCATTAACTGCTCAAATGTGACCGTAGAGAACCAGAATTGCAGTAATATCTCTTACAGTTTAAACATAAAACTATCAAAAAACATTAAAATTATAAATAATTCATTCAATTCAAGCTATTATGGGATTTTGATTGATGGATCTAGTTATTGTTATATTTACAATAATATCATTTCAAATAATTATATAGGCATAAGCCTCAGCGGTTCTGAAAAAAATATTATCAAACACAATAATATTTCAAATAATATACGGGGGGGTATTTCTATATATAATTCAAATAACAACAAAATCGTTGAAAATATTATTTCATATAATTCTGAATATGGATTATCGATAGACAGCAGAAATACAAACAATTTGATCTATCACAATAATTTTATATCAAACAAATTACAGGCAAAAGACAAACGCACTAATAGCTACTGGCACTATTACGGCGAAGGTAATTATTGGTCTGACTACAATGGCTCTGACATCGGCGGTTACGGCGGCATACCCGGTGACAATATCGGTGACACCTCGGTTCCACATCTGGGTCTTGACCCATACCCATATATTTCGCCGTCAGGGTGGTTGTTACCAATAGAGAACCAATCGAAAGAAAGCAATTATCCTGATGCCGATGATGACACCCTGGACAGTGTCGAGGAAAGAACCCATGACGACTCAAATTTCATGTGGTACGGCCTAATTATTTTGATTTGTATAATAATAGTGATCTTAATACTTTTTTTAAGAGCCAGAGGAAGGGCTAAGAGAGTAGCACACACAAAAAAGAGATCAGTTAAAAAGAAAAAAGTTAAAGTATCACCAGATTGAATAGCTCAATAAGCATGTTTTTTTGTAATTGTATGTGCCAGCACACAAAGAGAACAAAATAAGGGGTTTCAGGATTGGAGTTTGGAATTTAATTTTAAAATTTCCAATTTACAATTTCCAATGTATTCTGCAATATAACCCTCACACCTCAAGCGATTAAAAGCATTTTTGATTTGAAGCGTACGCACACCTCACACCTCACTGATCATTAATTCATTGTATTTTCACCGACCTCTCCTCTATGCACCTAATTATGTCTAGAAATATATATAATAAATTACCCAACACCATGCCACTGGACTGTATACCAGCCATGGTAACCTACCCGTTGGGGAGGAGATCAGTAGATGCATATACCAATACACATGCCACACTATCCATCGTTACAAGTAGATATGTCTTCCAACCTGGAGCTTGAGCCTACCCCAGGCCCCGGCCTTGGTCCCGACCACATGCCCAGTCACGGTTACGGTCATACCCGCCGGCCGTTGCAAGATGTAACTGCGAGTTGGCAGCCGCCTGTCCGACCCAGCCCGGTGCTCTGCACCATACACCGCATCGATAAGTTCATAGGCGGTTTCCCGCCGGCACGCATATCACTTCTTGAGAGCCAGCACGAGTTCCTGTTCAATCTGCTCGCCCGTATCATGGTGAACGTGATCAAAACCACAGACCGTGATGTGATCTACATAGATGGCGGCAACTCGCTGGACCCGTATCTATTGACCTCCGCATGCAGGTTGTTTAAAGTAGATGCCAACCACGTGCTGCACCGTGTCCAGGTGGCACGCGCGTTCACGGTGTTTCAACTCGATACACTGATCACACAGAACCTGGAGCGCATCCTGGCACAGCATAAACCCAAATTAGTGCTGGTGTCATGCATATCCGAATTGTTCCTTGACCGTGACGTTGACTGGCACGAGGCACGAACACTGTTCGATTCGGATTTTCAAAAGCTGCAGAGATTGACCAAAAAATATAATGTAACCACTTTGCTGACCAACTTTGGCCGCGACAAGTCGGTGCACAGGCACGAGCTGGACCGGAAACTGAGAAAATGGCTTGACCCCGAGCATCGGCTCAGCATCAAAGTGCCCTCACGCTGTAAGCTGCGGTTTGTGAAGGGTACGGGCGAGTTCATGGATTACCTGCCGCTGCCGCCGTACCAGTGGAGTCTAGACGATTTTTATTCAGGGGCCGGGGGTGACCTCTGTGGGTAGGACCGTGCCAACATTCAGGATGGTTCTTGAGCATGTGATAGGTGACTGGCATGCGTTCCGCAGGGCATTGCGCACGCAGGACCGGGACGCCTTTGACGCGCTTATGCACCGGGCAAGACTGCACGCAGCCGCCGCCAGCAACGCCTCGCGGCTCAACCCGGCAGAAGCACTGTTCATGGCTATACTGGTCGAGCACGAAAAGGAGCTAAGCCAGCTTAGGGGTGAGGTCAAGAATACGGTTAAATACAATGATGAGCACGCAGAAGATGAACAGACAGATACAAAAAAGGAAGGGAACACCGATGATGAGAGTTAGGTTCAGTTGGTTTCGGGCTTGATTCTTTATTGTTAGCTCTGGTTTTGGTGATAAGTAATGGTTAATGATAAGGGTCAAGATAAAGGTAAAGATAAAGGTAAACTAAGAGGGTGGTTGTTGGACGTATACCCGAACTACGAGTTCAATTACATGACATCATGGCTGAAGCTGGAGGATGTCGGCAACGGCAATAACACCGTGCGGCTCGGCGCTGAGCAGCTCTCCGAGCGTTTTGACCCTGAGTTTTACGTGTGCGGCCCCATAACACGGCTGCGTGAGCTTCGGAAGAAACTCAATAGCTACCCGGAGATCAAGAGTTTGGATCTCACGAACCAACGGTTAGCTAATGATGACCCGCAAATGTACAAGGTGTTACAAGTCACAATGCGCAACTACCGCGAACTGAGACCGTTCGCTGCAATGATCGACCGCGAGGGAAAGTACACGGAGTTTCAGTTATATAACGTGGATATCCGGCTGTCGCAGAAATACATGTTCCAGCGCAACGTGTTTCCGCTGGCGCGTGTGGAGGTAGGCTCTGAGCTGGCCGTATTTGATGACGACCAGTTTGCAATGGATTACGCGATACCGATGCTGGATACCCTGGACCTGGAGATCAAGGTGGACAAGCGAGGGCGGGTAGTGAACTACGATGACCCGCTGGGTGAGGTTAAGGTCGGCGAAATTGTTTTGGATGGCGCCGATGAGCCAGCGCTGTTGATGGGGCTAGTGGACACTGTGGCCAGGCTTGACCCGGATATCATCTACACATCGGGCGGTGACGCGTTCACCATACCATACCTGTATTACCGCGCAGAGGTCAATGGGCTTACCGATAAATTCCAGCTCGGCCGCGAGCATGACAATATCTACTCTGATTATCTACCAGGTACCGATCTTGATAAAGTGACTATGCGCACGGGCAAATCGTATTTCACATACGGCCAGATTAGGTATAAACCACCGTTCTATGCGTTCAAAGGGCGTATACATCTCGATAAACTATCATCGTTCATATATCTCGAGAGCGGTCTGTACGGGTTGATCGAGCTTGCGCGACTGGCTGGGATACCGCTCCAGGCCATGTCGCGGCTGTCACCGGGCAGTGCGATCAGCAGCATGCAGGTGAACCAGGCGATGTGCGATGGCGTGCTGGTGCGCTGGAAGAAGAACATACCAGAGAGCTTTAAAAGTGCCAAGACACTGTTGTATGCCGACCGCGGCGGGCATATCTTCGACCCGCTGGTAGGTGTGCATGAAAATGTTTTGGAGATCGATTTTGCGTCTTTATACCCAAATATAATATCCAGTAAAAATATCAGCCCCGAAACCGTGTTGTGCAAATGCTGTGCTGCTGACCCGGAAGCGCCGCGAGTACCCTCAACCGGATACCACGTGTGCCGCAACCGCCGCGGACTGATCCCGCGCGTCATCGACAATGTTCTCGGCCGTCGCGAGGTGTATAAGGCACGCCGGTGCAAAGATAACGACATGCATGACAAGCGGCAAAAGGTGCTGAAATGGATATTAGTCACCTGTTTCGGTTACACTGGCTATCGCAACGCACGCTTCGGCCGGATCGAGTGCCATGAATCTATCACGGCCTATGCACGTGAGATCCTGCTCGATGCCATGGAAGTGGCCGAGGATCAGGGTTACCGGGTACTGCACGGCATCATTGATTCGCTCTGGCTCACGACCACACCAGGTAATAAAAGCTCCACCGAACTACACGAGTCTTTCGAAAGGCTCTGCAGTGCCATAACCGAGCGCACGGGGGTTAAAATAGAGATCGAAGGCTATTATCATTGGATCGTGTTCCTGCCCAACAAGAGCACGGGTGTTGGTGCGCTGACCAGATACTACGGGTTGCTGGATACGGGTAAGTTCAAGGTACGCGGTATCGAGCTTCGGCAGCGAAGCACACCCAAACTGTACATAAGATTCCAGGAAGAGTTGTTAGATGCACTGGTCAGTGCAAAAACCAAAAAAGAGTTATTTAGGGTGGCAGAGAGTGATGTCTTAAAAGTAGTAAGAAAATATGCCGCCCTCATCCTGTCAGGTAAGTGCGACACACATGACTTGGTTTTCGCCAGCCGCGTGACACGCACCTTAAAGGAATATCGCGTGTTCAACGACCGTGTAGCGGCCCTGACGCAGCTGACAAGTGAGGGTGTAGAGGTGCACCCGGGCGAGACCGTACGGTATGTTATACTTGATCATGGCTCGCGAAACCCGGATAAACGCGTGCGCGTGCTCGAGCTCATCGAGGGGGACGAGCAGTATGATAGGCAAGAGTACCTGAAATACCTGTTCCGTACGGCCGCAAGCCTGCTGCGGCCGTTCGGGTATACGGAAAAAAGGTTGCAAGATGAGCTTGGGAAGGGTGTGCAAAAAAGGATCGATAAATGATCGTTTATTTTTAGGTGCTAGGTGCTAGGAAAAGTTATGAGAGCTGAGGGTTACAATAAAGTGTAATTTAATTAAAAAGGATCTCAATAACTGCACTTTTGCGTTTTGATCGGATGGTCGACTAGTAGACCGGCAGACCGGCAGACCGACTGACCAGTAGACTGATAGACCAGTAGACTGATAGACCAGTAGACTGATAGACCAGTAGACTGATAGACCAGTAGACCAACTAGCTTACTTTCTCCTATTTATTTGAAAACGCAAAACTTCAATCAATAAGTTAAATGGACCCAGCGGGATTTGAACAGCATGAACAAAATAGAATAGCCATCTAATTTCGGCCTATTTTGTTCTGAGCTAAAAATTCCCAGATAGAATAATGATCAAATTGGAATTTTTACCCCGGGGGTTAGAATTCTGATTCAAATCAATAAAAATGAGAAAGAATTCTAAGCTTCAACAATTTACTAGCATAAATTGTCTCGAGCTAAAAATTCTTTAAACTGTATAATTATTGTAACCAGAATTTTTACTCCTCCAGAAAAAAAAGAATTTTATTAAAAATTATATCTTTTTTTTCGAAGGGTTCAAATCCCAATTTTCTTTCATCATTAAAAATTCCTATTATAGTCACGAACGAAACCTCTAAGACTTATGAGTGACATCTCCCTCCTATGGTAAAAACTGAGCAAATTAAGATAGAACGGCATATGACCGTTCAAGACATTGTCAGGCGCATCAAACACCTGGAGAAGGACACCATGGTATTGAAGCGACTATATTTCATCAA
>JAEHCK010000035.1 GCA_020696345.1 Thermoplasmata archaeon
ATATGCTTCAATGTTGGTTTCGTGGTTGATTTCATCGTTGGAGTATATCCTCTATTCACCTATTTAAAGATGAAATCGACTGGTTAGGTTGAAATTCCAATATGTCATAAAAAAATGCTATGCAAAACGATCAATATATAACGCATTTTTTTAAGTTAAATTTGAAAAGTTAAATCTTAAAAGTTAAAAGTATACTTTTGCCTTTTAGCCGGGTAAGAATTCTTTACTCAATGTTATTTATTATAAGAATTCTTAGCTCAAGAATAATTTGTGCCAACAAATTGTTCGAGTTTAACTTTTCCTTTTGACTTTTCCTATGGATGAGATCGACTGGTAGCGTTGAAATTCCAATAGACGATATAAAATAATATGATATTTATTATATCAATCTTATAAAAATGATCATACCTTTATTAGTTTCATTATTGATAACTTCTCAAATCTTCTCGAATTTGACCAAATTTAATCAAAACAATAGTAAATTATTTATATCTCCTAACGCTATTAAGGATTGTTTCACTCACCCCATAAGAAAGGAGGGCGAACTCACCCACCCAATTTGTTTTTTTTTCCCCATCGCCCTCCACCCCATTTCACGTAGAGTTGTTGTTGATTTTTAATGCATTGTTGTTGAAATGAATTTATCAATTAATGATTAGTGAATTTGAAAATGCAAATTCGAACAATTTTCCTGAGAAAAATTATTCTACATTGGAAAACTCTTCGACTTTTCCAAAGTTGCATATTGGAAATTGCAAAATTGAGAAAAAATAAAGAAGTCTCACTTTTAACTTTTAAAATTTTCATTTTAACTTTTCCAATACCCACATCGTAATCTAAACAAGTGAATGCGGGGAAGTTGTTCCGAACGTAAACTTTTTGGCGCTGAACTGCGCTGGCTTACCCCTCGCAAAAAGTTTTACGGTCATCCCAAAACTCGGGGTAAGCCTGCTCGTTCACCGTATTTTCATGAATTTGTTTATGTAATTTGGTATTTGGAATTTATTTGGAACTTGGAACTTGAGATTTGTGATTTCCACGAATACCAGCAATAACAAATAATGAGTGGTGCGGGGAAGGGGATTCGAACCCCAGAACCACTAAGGACTAGACCCTGAATCTAGCGCCGTTGACCAGGCTTAGCTATCCCCGCACAAGATATAATATAAGAGTGTATATAGACATCAATATTAAAAATATTTTGATTAAACGGAAAAAGATTTATTTACTTTAAAGATAATGATGGACTGGCGATGCGGTGAAGTCTTCGAGTATACCCCATGAACTGCACGAATTTTTTAATCGTGCGAAAGGTCAAACCCTATTAATAAAGGGCGATAGCGGCACTGGCAAAACTACATTTGCTCTTGAATTGATCCCTGAACTCATGAAAAAGAATCAGAAAAATGGATACATATTCGTCAGGTTAGAAGAAGAGCAGGTCTATAATAATTTCCCATTGGTCGTTGACCTTAAGAAGAAGGAAGAAATCATGGTTTTCGACAGTTTAACGCCTATTGCCGATGCAAATAAGTTTGGTAAAGAACTCGACAACTTAAACGAAACATCTACATTTGGGTTATTTATAATAGATACAATTGATGCAATAACCGAGCGTTTTGACCACCCAAATCGTAAACTGAAGGAGATCGTGGGGAAAATTAAGGAGCATAAAGTCAATTCGATCTTGATCCAGGAGCACGCTACCGAATCATATCTTGATTATTTGGTGGATGGGATCATAACTTTACAGCGCTCTGAGTATGAAGGCCAGCGAATCAGGCTCATATCCTTGGACAAACTACGTGGTGTTGAGATATTCCAGGCCAAATACCTTATTACACTTAAAGGAGGCAGATTCAAAAGCTTTAATCCGTTTGATCCCGGTGAGGTGGGACCACACAAATGGGTGGTGCAAAAAGATAAAGGCGGTTACTTCTCCACGGGGATCAGTGATTTGGATTCTCTATTAGGCATGGGTTACAAAAAAGGAAGCTACAATGTTATTGAGATCGGTGATAATGTAACCTCGGAGGAATATCTATCGATCATCCGGCCAATAATTTTAAACTTTATGAGTTTGGGTCGAGGTGTAATTGCGGTCTTACCTGGTGGTGATCACCCCGATTCATTTAGAAATGATTTTACAAGATTCATTTCCAGAGAAACATTCGATAAATACATGCGAATTGCAGATTATTTTTCACCTGACTCAAAAAGCCCATATATCATACCTTTAGGTGTAGGTCGCGACGAAGCTATCAAACGCTGGTCGGAGACTGTAATGCAACTCCGAAATCAAGAAAATAATCCAATTCTTGACTTTACCGGGTTTGATACACTCGAGTATACCCGTGGTGAGAATATTGCCATTCGCGAGCTGTTGAATGGTGTAGCCGCTACCAAGGTATCCAACGACCTGGGCTTGGGAATCATAAAACCAGGATTAAAATTGACCCAAGGGATTAAGAATATGGCAGATACTTATATAAAAATCATCGATATCGCCAAATGCTGTTGTATTTACGGTCTAAAACCACAAACCACACTTTATGTGATAACACCTGACGAAAAACGGCTGTATCCTAATGTGAAATTGACGGCGTTAGTGTAAATTGCTGATGAGTGAGATAGTCCGGTAGAATTATTGCTTGACAGTGGCCGAGATGAGTTATTGATGGGTAGTAGCAGTGATGAGTTATTGATTGACAGAAGCCGTGATGGATCGTTGATTGGCAGAAGCCTGGATTAGTTGTTTATTGGCAGATGCCTTGATCGATTATTGATTGACAGATACCTTGATCGATTATTGATTGACAGATGCCTTGATTAATTGTTGATTGACAGATGCCGGGATTAATTGTTGATTGACAGATGCCGGAATTAATTGTTGATTGATAGATGCCGGGATTAATTGTTGATTGACAGATGCCGGGATTAATTGTTGATTGACAGATACCTGGATGAATTAGCGAATGACAGATGCCATGATGAGTTATTGATTGATAGATGCCTGGATGAATTATCGATTAATTGAAACCTAGTTTTAAAGACAAATCCTGGAATCAACTCAGTATCAACCCAGCACGGTATCTGTTCAGCATCAACCCAGCACGGTATCTGTTCAGCATCAACCCAGCACGGTATCTGTTCAGCATCAACCCAGCACGGTATCTGTTCAGCACCAACCCAGCCCGGTATCTGTTCAGCATCAACCCAGCCCGGTATCTGTTCAGCATCAACCCAGCCCGGTATCTACTCAGCATCAACTAATCCTGGTTTCTGTTCAACATCAATCAATCTCTGTCTTGTTTCAATTTTAATTTATCTGATCTCAAAACATTTTCTATGTTTTTGATCCTGATCTTGGCATTCATTTCCTTGAATATTTTTAATGAAAACTCCAGACGTTTTTTCGCGTCATCATAATCCCCTTTACTGAACAACATCAGACCGTACTCCATGTATGAAGAACTGAATTCGAACGGCACATTTAACCGTTTTAATTGTTTAATACTCTTAGTAAAATATTTTTCAGATGTTTTCCAATCTTCTTTGAAATGGAAAATGATCCCGTAATTCCGAGATACGAGGCCTAAACCTACTCGATCGTTGACCTGGGTTAGGATCTCTTCGGCAGCCTTACATCGTTCCATTGCTTTATCAAATTGGTTCATTCTAGCATAACATTCCGCAGTGTATAACAATGCCCAGCCGCGATTATAAAAATCGCCTATCTTTATAGATAACTGATCACATTTTTTAAAATGCTTGATCGCTTCCAACCAATTCTCCTGTTTTGCATATATTTCGCCCAAACCGTTAAACGCCCTACCCATTTCATGAATCCAACCGATCTTTTCAAGGTGCCCTATACTTTCATTATAAAACTTAACAGCTTTATCCCAATCTCCCGTGTAATTATATATATTGCCCATATCTATGTAAGTGACTGCAATGACTGGAATGTCATTAATTTTTGTGGCGAAATCTATGCATATATCATAATGTTCCAAAGCCTTCGAATAATCACCTTGGCGCCATTCCAGATACCCACGACCCCATTCGGTCTTTGCTAAACCGTGATAATCATCGATCTCTTGGGAGATTATCAAACTCTTTTTATAATTCTTTTCTGCTGATTTCCAATCACTTTTAAATGCCATCAATTCTCCCAAATTACGGTATGTGTCTGCAAGCTTGAGTTGTATCCAATTAGTTGATATTTCCTCTTTTTTCGACTTCTTTTCATTTACCTTTTTCTGCATTTCATTGCGAAGTTTCTCCACCAAATTCGGTATGGGTCGCAAATATTCTAACGCCTGGTCCCAATCACCCAACATTTTATTTGTTTGCCCAAGATTGCTCAATAATTCGATCTCATTACGTTGAATTTGTATTGTATATCTAAATTTATTCAATATTTCCAAGGCGGTCAGATAATACCTTCGAGCATCATCAAGCGCATAAATGCTGGTGGCATGCTTACCAGCCAACATCAGATATTTCAAGGCTTTATCATGATCCGTACCCTTTGAAAAATGGTCGGCAAGGTCAAAAACCAGATTACCTAAACTCTCCTGGTTCTGTTTCTCAATTAAAGTACCTACTTTTGTATGTAAAAATTTGCGACGACTACGGTTTAGATCCTGATATGCAATTTCTTGGATCAACGGGTTATCATATCTATATACATCAATATCAGATGATAGATCCTCGTGGATCAATTTCGCATCCAGTAGTGCGTCGAGCGAGTCAAGTATCTGCTCATCTGGAAATTCGGTAACCTCTTTTAACATATCATACGAGAACTCTCGACCGATTACCGCGGCATAGCCCAACACCTTCAGATCCTCTTTTTTCAGCCGTCTGAGACGTGCGATCAGTCTCTCACGTGTAGTGGTTGGTATAATCAAATCTTTAACATCTAATCGTGGTTGCCAGACATAGCTCGAAACATCGATGACATCCTCTTCGATCAGTGCCTGGAGCACATCTTCGATAAATAGTGGATTCCCTTCGGTTTTTTGATATATCTGGTTTATGAAGTTTTCTGCAATGTCTTCCCTAGAAAAGATATTCTGGAGCATTAAATTTACATTCTCTATTGCAAAGCGTTCCAAGGTGATAGCCGTAAAAAATTCAAAATGGTTCAATCTCTGGATCATTTTATCAATTTTTTCTTTTTTTTCAATTGAGACATCAAGTTCCTCGGGACAAATTCCAAATATTAACATAATAGGTAGATCAGGTATCTGATCGATAAGATAATCAAGGAAATCTAAAGTGGCACCACTTGCCCAATGCAGATCGTCGATAAAGAATACAACCGGTGAATTCTGGGCCAATTGGAATAATTGTTTGCCCATAGCCTTAAATAAATTTGCCTGCCCCTTTTTTATTTCACCAACTTCCGTAACTCTAAGCGTCGCAGGTATCAGGCCCATGGGTAATGCTTCCACCACCGGCGGTTCAGATGTTGGTGGTTCGAACTCATTCGTTAATGATATCTCTTCCTCGGTATCTGTGCCAACGAACGGAATTAGACCTAATGGTTTCGGTTGAATATTTGTGTCAATATTATTAAGTTCTGGATCTAAACTATTGTTAATTCCATTATTTTGATCCTGTGATGAAGTATCCAATTCTCTAATTCCTGAACGTTCTTCGGGAGTTTCTAGCTTGGATGACATTTGTAAATTGTAATCCAAAGCTTCGATTATGGACTGATATGGAGAATGGCTTTCCGTGCTTTTACAACTGCCTATACGAACCTGGACTTTCTCGGTCTCTGCGAATTTCATGAATTCTTCTATCAATCTGGTTTTACCGATACCATGCTCTCCATTGATCACAACGACCTGTCCTTTTGTATTACGCATTCTAGTGAGCAGGTCTTTTAGAATGGTCAGTTCTCTCTCACGATCGATAAATACGTGTTTGACTCTGTAGTCTCGAACCACCATGGTAATTCTCCGACTTATGTGAAGGCATTATCTTTTCAAAAAATTGGTTAAGAGTTATTAACATTTTCCATAGATACAGATATTATTAAGCTTTTCGCAACCATATGTTTAATATTATCTTTGAAATGCGCCCGGTTATACATTAAAGGTCACCTTAAATTACACCATTTACTGGCAATTACCGGTATATCCGAAAAATTATTAAGTCTATTATCTATTATATCTCCGATATTATGTCACCATCAACTAATTCGAATATGCCATTATCCAGAGAAGATCTGATCAAATTAAAGCATTCGATCGAGCCTAACGATTATCAGGTTGTAGCGGCGGGAAATTCCAATCTTCTGGTGATAAGGTCGCCACAAGAATATCCAGATATCGTAAATGATCTGGAAAGTTTGATCAATAAATTCGATATGCGTGATGTTGATCAAGCCGATCAAGTTTGTATAATTGGTGATGCAGAGGTGGTGGGTGTGTCGATCGAGGCGATCAAATCATTAATGGACCGTAGAATAGAAGATGATGAGCAAATCGCCACAGATCTTGAAGAAAAATTGAGTGAACCTTATGATACTTTATCATTTCATAGTGACGACGACCCATTTAAGATACTAAGACTTGGCATTCGAATACCTGGTAGTCTGGAGGATTTTAAACCACAACAATTGCGGGAGACATTATTCTCAAAAATAAAGGACCTTCCTCGTGAAAGCGAGATTGTATATTTAATTGCAAAAGATGGCTACCTTAGATTATCGGGAAAAGAATTTTATAAATACCTAGGCGATTTTCTTCGTGAGCATTCAGATAAGAACAGAGAAATGAAAGATGAATTCTTAGATATTGCCAAGGGTACATTAGCCAACCATTTTGTCGGTAAAGGGCCGGAAACAGAAATTAGCATCACCGGTAAACAGGAGCAATTAAACAACTATCTGGACGTGCCAGAACGTTCAATTGAAGTTGAAAACACCGAGGATATTAAGAAAAAGATCGAAGTTGATGGCGCGAAGGAAATTGCAGCTCTGTTGCAATTAGAGCAAGAGACTGCTATTCAAATACCCGAACCTGAACCGGCGTTAACTTCTGTTGAACCTAAGCCCATATCATCGCCGGAGATAAAATTGGAAACAAAATTGGAGAGCAAATTATCAGAGAGTGGTTTTCAGATAGTTTCCGGTATAATGCTCTCCGGTGTGGATGTAGTGGCAAATACCCAGGAAAATGTGGATAAAAAATTATTTTTCAGTTTTATGCCACAATTCGACTTTAGAAAAGCATTGGCCCTGGAAAAAGCGATAGAGCAACATACTCCCGGGCTGGGTATAATAATCGGTTCCAAAGATGATGTGGATACGAAACTGTTCGTTATTGGTAAAAATATAGTATTAACGGATATTGATACCATACTTAACACTGATTTTCTTAATCGTCCCGAGGACCAACAATGAAGCTTAAGATCAATTGTACTAGCCTGGACGATCTATTGGGCGGCGGTATCGAGGCGGGTGCGGTTACCGAATTATATGGTGAGGGTGGCACTGGGAAGACCAATATCTCCCTTCAGTTAACACGTAACAGTGTTCTGTCCGGAAAAAAGGTAATATTCATAGATACCGAGGGCGTGTCACATGAGAGGTTTCGCCAAATATGCGGTAAAGACCATGGAGATATCAATAAAGAGGTATTATTTTTCTCGCCGTTCTCACTATCCGAACAAGAGTCCATGGTCCAGCAGGCAGTGAAGATCTTGGAAAGCGATAGCGATCCAAACATTGGCCTGATCGTACTGGATTCTGCCACCATATTTTACCGCATGTCGCTGGGTTGCGAGGATGAACAGGCACACCGCCAGTGTTTATCACGGCAGATAATATTACTTCTGGCTGCTGCGCGTAAATATGATCTTCCAGTGGTCATCACGAACCAGGTGTTCATGGATATCGAAAACGATACCGTCGCACCGATCGGCGGGCACATATTACTGCATAACGCTAAGACAATAATTAAACTGGAAAGAGTAACTGATAACGTACGCCGTGCTACGCTTATGAAACATCGTTCGTTGGCCGAAGGTTTGTACTCGGAGTTTAAGATCACTGGTAATGGGATCGAGGATGTATAAATGGATAAAGAATTTGGACAGTCAAGCTTAATTGATGTAAAAAGAATAGTTAATGATTGCAAAGAAAAATGGATCAATTATAATCTAACGGAAGTTAATGAGTGTATTGTTCGACTCGGTATTGTCGAAGGAGAATTTCATTGGCATAAACACGATTCCGAAGATGAATTCTTCTTTGTAATCGAAGGTAAACTATTACTTGATCTGGAAAATGAAACAATAGAATTATCACCATGGCAAGGTTATACTGTGCCCAGGAAAATTGTTCATCGAACAAGAGCTAAACAAAGAACAGTAATGTTAATGTTTGAAAAAAGTACAGTAGATCCAAAAGGAGATAAATAATAGGATGTAGGATGGTCGGAAGGTCAGTTAGTCGATCAGTCAACTAGTCAGCTGGTCAACTAGTTAACTAGCAGACCGATTGACCGACAGACCGGTAGACCAGCAGACCGGTGGTCTATACCTCAACACCAATTTTTCCATCACTCACAAATATTATTTCATGATAGAATTATACCGATGTATGACCGGGAGCGGCTTTTTGATCTCTGGTTTTGACAGGGTTTCGTCTGATGAACCAGTGCTCTAATGTAGAATTTATTTCACCAAATAAGGGTATTCTCCTACCAAACCCGGAAAGGATACTATTTAACAATAACCAAAATATCTCGCGTTGACGATGATACATCTGAAACGGGAACGCCATGATGCCAATTTTTGGTATTGCCCCAACTATCAATGCGGTACCAATTTTCATCTTATTTCCCTTTAACCGTTCTTGTACCCATAGAATTATCGTGGCCAGAACTCTCAACGAGGGCATAACGAGCATGAATAGAAGAGGCACCCAACTTTGTGTTACCAAGACTCCAAAGATCGAAATGGTATTGAAATAAATGGAAAATGGTTTAAGAAACAGGTGGTAGCCGAAACCGCGTATATATGCCGATGAATCCCTGGTGCCATCTCTTAAAGTTTCCTTCTCTCGTGTGGTTAACCGGCCTAATGAATCGAATTCTCTGGTCTTTTCATTTATATAAAAAATTCCGAACTCCTTATACTTTGCTCGTGTTCTTTGATGGATGATCCAGAAATGAAGTTCTTTGAACGCTAATTTGCTAAGAATAATATTGGTGACCACGTTGTTTCTGTATCCTATCGGGATACGACCCATTTGCTCCATGTTTCTAAATTTATTTTCCAACCAACGTTTACGATATCGGTCGTTAATGACAAGATATATTAGGTCCGCAAAGATCAAGAAAAGCAATAACTGAACCATTGAATTGCGAATTCTCATCTCGGTTCTTGTTGAAATATTATATTCTTTTTTCCATGTGCAAATGTACTGTTCGGTTATGTTTATTTTGTGATCTCGTTCATCGCTATTTGCAGAACTGGTTTTAGTTCGATCTCTGAACAATGCCAATTCGCTCTCTTTCCAGGCATGCATGCAATACTGTAACTTTGTTATATTCGCCTTTAGTGAAGGATATTTCGCAAGTATATCTTGATATCGTTCAATATATTTCCATAACTTATCAAAATCGATATCACCAAATAACGGTGAAAATCCTTTTTTCTTTGCTTCCGTAATATATGGCTTATTTTTGAAGAATTGGATCCCGGGCATGCCGGACTCGAGGTCGATCCAGATCCATTCGTTTTTGTGGTTAAGTAAATAATTGCTGGTAGGCACACTCAAGGATTTATCGGCCTGCCACATGGGTCCATAGAGCCCTGCATCAAACAGGTGTTCCATGAGTTTGTCCATGAAAGCCGTGAGTTCGAAGATCTCGTATGTCGAGAATCTCAAATTCGGATCTGGTCCGCGGCCACTTATAAATTCCGTTCCTAATACCCAACAGCAATCTAACCGATCCCATCGTATATATTTTGCTTCGGCCACCTTGGGCGAACCAAACCAAAATGCTGTCAGATCTCTTATAACTGCCCGGGTATAATACGCAGCTGCTACTGCATTTATGTTCGTCCTATATGGTAACGGCGCCTGATAGGCCAATTTATATAATCCTCTGGTGAAAATGTTACATTGAACAAAGCGTTTCTCAGCTGTCAATTCACCATCTTTATTTTTTATCAACTCTACTACTGCGGCCTTACCCCTCCCAAGTGACCTGATGTATTCGATATCGTTTGAATCCTGTAATATAATTGCATCCAACATTCCTTTTTCGTTGTTGAATGTTTGCGTTTTGATCCCTTGTATCATTTCATCTACTCTTGCGCACAAATCGGAAGCCCCTAAGCTATTGTATAATAAATTAAACAGCTAAATTGATGAGAGTATAATAAAGTTTTTGAATTTAATCGATCAACTTGAACTTATACCCGTAATGTATGATGCCGGATTTACCATCAGCACTGATCTTTCTAAATACCGAGTTCACTTTGCGGCCGATCATAATATCTTGATCATTATCTGGCTGTGGATAATTCACGATCTGCCCGGTAATTCTCGGTCCCTCATCCAATTCCACGATCGCCATCATGTATGGCACTTGGGCCTTGAATGCATCCGGTGCATCATGCACGATCGTATAGCTTACAATTTTACCACTACCGCTCAGTTTCTCATTTTCCATTTTTCCAAGACTCTTTCGCCGGCAATCGGTGCAGATCTCTCTTGGCGGAAAGAAGAACCGACCGCACGAACCACATTTTGTACCCACGAAGTTATATCTATTTTGCTGTTCACGCCAGAATCTAGCCACTGACATTCTAGGCCACCCCCTCCAAGATATGTACCACAGCAGTTCCGCCCGTGCCGCCCAGGTTATGTGTCAGGCCGAACCTTGCACCTTTAACCTGCCTCTCCTTGGCATCGCCTCTTAGCTGTGTAACGATCTCTACTATTTGTGCAACACCGGTGGCACCAGGTGGATGGCCGCGTGCCTTTAGACCGCCTGAAGTATTTACGGGTATCTCGCCATCCAGAGCGGTCAGCCCGTCCTCAACTGCTTTTCCACCATGTCCCTTTTCCACAATACCAAGATCTTCTATGGCCAAGATCTCACTAATGGAATACGAATCATGAACCTCTGCCAAATCAATCTCTTTTATGGTCATGTTTGCCTGTTTCAGCGCTCGATGGGCGGCAAATCTTGTAGAATCAATGCTTGTTAGGCTCTTTCGATCATGTAATGACATGAAATCCGATGCCTGTCCCGAACCAATGATCTTTACTGGCCGGTCACAGATATCTTGTGCTCTATCCATCGAACACAGGATCACCGTGGCGGCGCCGTCCGAGGCTGGTGCACAATCGAAAATGCCAAGTGGCTCAGCTACACGAGGGGCATTCAATACCGCCTCGAGATTTATCTCGAATGGAAACTGTGCCTTCTTATTGAGCTTGGCATTCTTATGATTTTTCACCACAACCGCCGCGAGTTGTTCATAAGTGGTACCGAACTCATGCATATGTCTCCTGGCCATCATGGCCCATAATGATGGCAAAGTGGCGCCAAAGAACCCTTCCCATTCACGGTCCGCTCCCGATACTAGCGTATCCACCAGCTCGGAAGGATTTGTATCACTCATTTTTTCTGCACCGCCAACCACTACAATTTCATGCTGTCCTGCGGCAACTGCAAAATACCCCTGCCGGAATGCCAGCCCGCCCGAAGCCGAAGCGGCCTCTATCCGTGTTGCCGGTGTATGTTTGTGGGTTAAGGCCACTTGATCGGCAAATAATGGTGCAATATGTTCCTGGCCGATGGCAGAACCCGATGACATGTTGCCGATATACAGTGCATCGACATCATCACTAGTTATCCCCGCATCAAGTATGGCTAGGTAACCAGCCTCAAGCCCTAGCTGGCGAAGTGATTTGTCCCAGACCTCGCCAAATTTTGTGATCCCTACTCCTATTACTGCTACATCGCGCACAGATCTCACCTTGTAATTTTTATTATCATTCTCCTTCCATTTTGAGTTTGTCACGGAATTTTAAATATGATGCATAATCCAAGAATTTCGAGGATTTGATCATATTCCGGATAGTAAACTCCTCTGATCTATCATAATTCGAAATATTATCGGTGACCGTAATATCGAACCCGTCCGAACCCGCGCCTGAACCGTATGAGATCATGAAGACCCTATCACCCGGCTCGGCTATGTCTAAAACCGCTGCAAGACCAAGCATTGCCGAGCCTGAGTATGTATTTCCAATTGTAGGTGTGAGAAGCCCGGTCGAAATTTGGTCAATGCTAAATCCCAGCATTTTTGAAACGGTGATCGGGAATTTCCCGTTCGGTTGATGAAAGATCGCATATCTATAATCAGACGGGTCCGTGCCGCATTTGGTCATTAGGTTATTGCCGCAGCTTACGATATGTTTAAAATAAGCGGGTTTTCCGGTGAAACGCTCACCATGTGATGGATACTTCATGCCCTCACGCCGCCAGAAATCGGGTGTGTCCGTGGTAAAAGACAGTGTCTGGTTAATGGAGGCGATCAAATTCGATCGGCCAATAATAATTCCACATCCGCCGGCAGAGGCAGTATATTCCAGCATGTTCCCAGGTGCACCTTGGGCAGAATCGGCGCCGATCGCCAAACCATACTTGATCATACCAGCACTCACGAGACCCATACATGTTTGTATCGCCGCGGTACCGGCTTTACACGCAAATTCAAAATCTGCAGCTGTCAGGTTTGGTGTTGCACTTATTGCCTCTGCAACTATTGTAGCTGTTGGCTTCACCGCGTATGGATGACTCTCGCTGCCAACATAAATGGCACCAACTTCGGTGGGTGAAACCACACAGCGGCGCATAGCTTGCCGTGCAGCTTCAACGGAGATCGTCACCACATCTTCATCCAGGTCCGGTATGGATTTTGCCTCGATGTTCAAACCTTTTTTAATGGACTCGGCATTCCCTCCCCAGACTTTAGCTATCTCTTCTACCCTGATCCTAAAAACAGGTACATAAGCCCCGTAACTTACAATTCCAACATTGTCCATATTCATCACATTTTTTTAATTTTTAATAATAGATCGTCCAGAGGTATGTTCGTGCTTAAAAACACAATATTTTCCAATTTTGCAAGCTTCACCGCCAACTGGTCGATCCGTTTGGGTTGATGATAAACTATAACCGCCGGTTTTAGAGAATGAGTCCGTATCGCGATCATGGGCGATCGGCCGAATTCAACACCTGTAAATATCAATGCCCGGTCAGAATTCCAGCCATATAACTTAATATAGTCATCAGCCGATAAAGTGAGTATCGCTTTTACACTGTCAATTACAGTGTAGCCGTAAATGAATCGTGATAGGTCTTTATCGGGTGTTAGATTCTTTGCACCGATCATCTTGGAAAGACCAGAGATGGATTTACCTTCAAAGAATTCGCGAATGTCGATAATAGCCTCTACTTGCGGTACCGAAAACTTATTAACAATAGGCGAGCCGCGGTGGTGATCTATACTTATCATCCCTTCAATGATCTTACGTATCATCCCGACCCCCGGTGAGGCTCGACGACCATGTTCATAATCGCTGATCACGGATGTGCTGAAGTTGATACTTTTTGCCAGCTCTTGTTGTGTAATGTCAAAAGTCTCACGCCACTTTTTTATTGTGAGCCCTGGCTTATCGGATAGCGTGATCTCACTTGCGATCTTTTCTGTGATTGTCAAGTACATAACGACCGGCATTGCGGATGTTGTATATAAGAATGTCGAACATTGCATCGACAAATGTCGTTGTTTTCTAACGCCTATTGGAATTTCAACGCTACCAGTCGATCTCATCTTAAAAAAAGGGAAATTAATGAAAGAAAATTCTAAATCCGAAATTCTAAACTGTAAACAAATCCGAAATGAGAATATTCCAAACTAGTTTTTCCTGCTGAAGTTTGGAACAGAATATTATGAGCTTATTATTAATGGATTATAATAATTTTCTGGCAGGAGAATTTTTATTCAATAGGAAAATTAGTAAATGAAAATTTTCCGTTTAGATTTGTTTTTAATTCTTGATTTTGATATTTGTGATTTAGAATTTGTTTAGGATTTAGTGATTAGAATTTCGGATTTTAGGGTTAGAATTACATTTAAATCAATGATTTATTAATGGAATTCTAAGCCAGAATAATTTAATCACATAAATTATTCCGAGCTAAAAATTCCAAATAATCCTTAGTTTAACGGAATTTTTACCCCTACAACAAAAATAAGAATTAATAATGATATATTTTTATTTTTGTATGGTACTTCAGATTTATCTCTTTATAAAAAAAATGCGTTATTTATTGACCGTTTTACGAAGCATTTTTTTATTAGAGAAACATTTTATTATGACATACTCGATATGGGTTGCGAGCCGGTTAAGAACAAAACTCTGGGTCATAAAGAAACACGGCAAGGAACAGTACAAGTGCAGGAGGAATATATATTTCAAAGCGTATTATTAAAGTTATAATAATGGGAGCGGCAGGTAGGGATTTTCACAATTTCAATGTCTTTTTTCGAAACAACCCTGATTATAAGGTGATAGCCTTTACCGCAGAGCAGATACCTGGAATTGCCGATAAAAAATATCCGCCAGTCCTGACAGGTAAGTTATACCCGAAAGGCATTCCAATTTTCAAGGAATCAAAACTACCCGAACTCATTGTAAAACACAAAATAGACCAGGTGATCCTATCATACAGTGATCTACCGTATAGTACGGTTATGAGCAAGGCCTCGTTGGTCATGGCATGTGGTGCGGATTTCCGGTTAATGGGTCCGAATAATACTATGCTGAAGAGCCGCAAACCGATGATCGCTATTTGTGCGGTGCGTACCGGTGCGGGCAAATCACCCACCACGCGCAAGGTGTGCGCATACCTTAGAGCGAAAGGCAGAAAGGTCGTGGTGATACGTCATCCAATGCCTTATGGCGATCTGTCCAAACAGATCTGTCAGAGGTTCGCCACATTTGAAGATCTTGATAAACATAAAACAACCATAGAAGAACGCGAGGAGTACGAGCCTCACATTGAAAATGATATAATTGTATACGCCGGTGTAGACTATCAAGAGATCCTTCGTCAAGCTTCGCGTGAGGCCGATATCATAATCTGGGATGGTGGAAATAATGATCTACCATTCTATTCCACTGACCTGCATATTGTAATCGCGGACCCGCTTAGACCGGGGGACGAACTGGCTTATTATCCTGGTGAGACAAATCTACGAATGGCCGATGTTGTAATAATCAATAAAGTTCGCAGTGCCAAAAAAGGTGATATAAAGCTCGTGGAAAATAATATAAGAACGGTCAACCCGAATGCTGGAATCATTAAGGCGGATCTGAAGATAACGGTTGAAGACACAAAATTGATCAAAAATAAAAAGGTATTAATTGTTGAGGATGGCCCCACGATCACACATGGCGGTATGTCGTATGGTGCGGGGTTCATTGCCGCTAAAAAGTACAAGGTCAAGTCGATCCTGGATCCAAGATCGTATTTAGTGGGTTCATTAAAAGCAACTTTTAAAAAATATCCACATATCGGTAAACTATTACCTGCCATGGGTTATGGTGACAAGCAGATAAGTGAATTGGAATCAACCATTAACAAATGTCCCGTAGATGTGGTATTGGCTGGTACACCTATTGATCTGGGTAGATTGATCAAGTTAAAGGGTGGCAGAAGCCTGGTCAGAGTTTGGTATGAATATGACGACATTACCAAACCGGGTTTGGAAAAATATCTGGAGAAATTTTAATATTATTTATTAATACAGCAAAACGGCACAAATCCTCGAGAGGAACCTCTATTTTTATTTTTATTATTATTTGACAAATCTATGGCCATACGTGCCCAGAAACCTTTAAGTAGAATGATTGCATATAAATATTAAATAATAATTTTACAACAAATAAATGAATCGAAGAGAGAGGATTTTCACATAATATTGCTCTATATTAATATCTTTATGTGAGAAGAAACAGTATTGCCCGAAGGAGGAATGAGCATTATGAAAGAGAGTGACAGAAAGGCTAAATTGTTAAAGGTTTTTATATTGGTCAGTGTTTTGATCGTGAGCGGGTTAGGTATGACTATGACCCTTGGTTCGACATTAAACGAGTCTGAAACCGGGTCGAACTCGATGATGTATGCAAGTGCCACCGATGTAGATTCTAGAGATGTAGGCGTATCCGAGTCGCGTGGCGAGGCAAGGCAGGGCGTAAAAGTGGAGATCGTGCCACCACCAACTACTACACTCGTTTTTGTTGGCCAGCAGGATTTTGACTTCGATGTTCAACTGAAGTCAGTATTTGAAGATGATGATGATGACCAGAATGGCGATAACGTACTATACGATGTCGAGATAACCGGGACCGATGCGGGTATAACCGGAGATAACCTTAAGAAATATGATTATACAAAGCGCGATTTCGTAAATGTGACCACGCCTGTATTTACCTGGGCCTCAAAACGGATAGCACCCAATAGCACTAATAAAAGCGCGTATTTCTTGTACAACACAAGCGATCCGGCAAAACCATATAAATATATTACAAATTATACTGATAATTATACTAATACTTATCTTGACCGAAATAATAGTGGAACTATAGACGTTGAAGAATATTGGCCCATTTTGGATGGTGCAAAAACATTTGGCAATTTCAATTTTGATGTATTGCCCGATGTGCCACCGGGATATTATCGGATGAAATTCAAAGTATCCTATAAATACCAGATATGGCAGGATGTAAATACTACATGCATGGGCAACGGTGCAGGTCCGGTTTTACCTGATGGTTCATTGACCACCAATGAGGCCTTGGGGCCATTTAAATATTATTTCTGGTATCCAATAGATACCAGTGATGGTCAAGCGATTCAACCATCAGGTAAAAACCTAACTACAGTGTGGGGTGGTGGTACTGGAACTTTAGGGTATGCAAAAAAATTGAACTATATTGAATGTACGGACCAAATAAGTTGGGAAGGATTACAAGATGATGGTGTGGACCTGCCTGATAATTATTTTGATTTTGATAATGATGGCTATACAACCTGGATGCCCGGTGACCCCGATGCAAATATGGGTGCAATATCCACTGATTTTGATACTAAAATTCGCCAGAATTTCCCCACTCCACGCGAGATCGACCAACCTGATGCAGATGGTAATTTAAATGCCAATCAAGGTAATGGTACCTGGACATATTCAGGTTACATGAATAGGACCGACCCGGCCATTTGGGGCGACACGATCTTACATACCGAAGATGTATGGTTTGATTTCATTATTAATTCAACCATTGTTCCGGAAGAGGATCTGAACGAAGATAACATCACTGGTAATGACTTGAAGTTGGCCGCAGTAGATGATGATTACTTTACTGGAAGCACTTTTGAGGAATTCTTTGTTCAATTAACCAATGCACACCCGACCCTGGAGATGCGCGATGTAGAGGCCCGGCTGGTATTGCCAAATGTGAGCCCGGGTGGATTTTTATTATATGCCGACCATGATACCACAACCATCAAGCAGATCGACTCCAACGATAAGGTCAACATGAGTTTTCGTATCTCGGTTGACAAGGCAACACCGCCAGGGTTTTATTATGGGCAACTTGTGCTGGAATATACAATGCGTTACCCCAGCGGTGAAGTCGACCCCCTGGGTGTGCCATTTACAACAAACGTACGAATAACAGAAGATCATTGGGTGGTCCAGTTCAAAGTTGATTTTACGCCGGACATGGGCGATGCCTCCGTCAAACTTGCTTCACCAGGTCTGGCTGTGCGTGCTGCACCATCCACAGAGATCGACACCAGCACGGGCCGGCAGATGTTCAATTTCACCGTGAAGAACACGGGTAATGTGAAGCTGTACGGTGGTGATATGCCCGAAGGAAACCTATATCTGGACTACGCGGAGTTCGAGCAATCGGGTGAAGGTTTCTATGACTCCGATGCTGACCCCGGTGTCGAACTCGTGCCTATTTCGATCGATGAGTTAGATATTGGTGCTTCTGTATCAACGCCCATTCCAGTTACAATTCCCAATCATTGGTACTTGCCTGAGGGTAAATACCGTTTGTACTTGGACTTCAAAGGATTTTATTATAATAACGGCGCATTAGGCAACGCATCAGGTTTCTCGTACATGGAGATGAATTGGGTAGGTATAGACGACGATGACCAGCCGCGAAATTGTTTTGTACTGCTCGATACGAACGGCAACGACAGCGTAAATGATCTTGACGACTCGATCCGTGAGACCGAAGGAATTTACACGGATATATACATAAAACAGTTTGACCCAACCACTAAAGAGCTAGCCATTGTGGATTACTCGCCAATTTCGTTGAACCAGGAGGATCTGGAGGGTGGTGGGTATGATTTCTCGGTAACATTCCAGAACCAGCAGTCGTTCATTATGCACAATGTGGATGTGGAGATCGATATCGATGGCTACTTTGACGAGAGTAATTATTATGACTGGACATACGTAACCCGTAGACCCAACCCCAAGTTCCATATAGACGAACTCAACCCGATAGTGGCTAATGGAACCTGGACCGTGGACTTTGTCATAGATGACCTGGATAAACTGCTGCCGGAGGGTGAGCATCATATACCAATTAAATATTCTTATGACTATGAGGTTCCCGGTATAGAAGATATGACAACATACAGTATAATCTGGGATACCTCAGCATCGCCATTTGTTCCGTATATAGATGCAAATGCAAATTTCATGTTGAACAAAGCTATTGGTGGGACACGCGCATCTGTAAATGCCATGGACATCATTTTCGTAGTGGATGTATCCAACTATGCAAGTAATACATATTATACCCGCTTAAGTAATACAATTGACGGGTTCGTCAATGATCTGATGCTGGATAGTATAGATTACCAGCTCGGTCTTGTGGCATTCCGTGATCACTCCTGGCTCGTACAAGATCTCACAACTGATGGCGACGATATAAAGAATGGACTAGTCGGCCTGACGCGGACAACCTGGAACTGTGGTGTCTATGATGCAGTAACTGAAACCATTTCTAATACTTTGACCGCTGGTGGCACAATATCTTATAGGCAGGGCGCAACCAAGGTAATTGTTTTACTAACTGATTATTTCCCGAACGAAGGAGCCAATAGTGAATTGTCATTTGGTCTGGCAGTGAAAGGTGAGGCCATTTTATTTACGATTATCGATGTGGGTTCATATTCGGGATGGTATGATGAGACCGTTGGTGCAACCGGTGGCCAGATGTATAACGTATTAGATACGGATTATTCCCCGTTCACATCTTCGATGCTAAATGATATAAAAGCATATATCGTAGGTGTCACGGCTGCGGGTGTTTTGATCTATGATGTGCCATTGCGAGATGTGGCAGATCCTAACACCGTGGACATTGATACATACGGGCCTTATCTGGTGGTCGAGGTAATTGACTCCGAATTGGACATAGATGCGGAAGATCTAACCGCACCAGCCATTTCACTTGGCGGCAGGATACGGGATGTTAATGTTAGGATTCGCTTGACCAATCAAGAAAATGTACAATATACGGATATAGAGGTCGGGCTTCCTGTTATATCTGCCAATAAGAACCAGACCGTATTTACCAGGGAATGTGACCCAATAAATTCATCAGAGAATTTTGTGGGGGTTCTAACTAGTACTACATTGGGGCCAAAAGGCGGGTTCATTGATGCAACATTTAATGTGGATATAAACACAGACATCGAAACCGGGATACATAGATTTGAATTGGTATTCAAAGGTATGAATGACTATACCAAACTACCGGTTGAAAGCACTATCCCCGTCGCCATCCGGATCTATCCCGGACAACCCATTTTGATCATCCCACAAATAAATGAACAGACTGGTGAGCCCGGTGTCGTTGTTGGGAATGTCGAACCTGGAAAGGAATTCTCACTCACTTTTACCTTACTGAACACAGGTGGTGATGATGCCAGGGAGATATATGTGACATTGAGTAACGATTGGTATGATGATGACCCGTTCACCACCATTGATACATTTGTAACAAGCGTTTCTTCGTACGGTACAGAAACTACATATTATAATAACGGCAATTTGCGAAGTCTTAATACATCTCGTAAGGCCAATACAAAATTGAGTGACATTGGGATCTCTGACACATCAGATATCATTAATGTTGAGCGCAAACTTTTGGCGCCTACCGCAGTGGTTCCAAGATTTTACATTAAAGAGATCAAGGCCGGTGAATCATATAATGTGACATTCAAATTAAAAGCAGATATACATATGGTAGTAGGCAGACCATATAGTGAACATATCTTATTGGAATATATCGACTCTACCGGTTTGGTATTCCGGTACGATGAGACAAATCCGGAACTGTCAACCAAACCATTGCCTGTCATAGTCTATACAAAAAAGAGTGGTGAATTGCAGATCGAAAAGGAAGGTTTGGCTAACGAGACTTATGCTGCAATTATAATGGCGGTTATACTAATAATATTGGTCCTTTTGCTCATAGGTTCCAGATTTCAAAAGCGAAAGATGAAAGGGGCGGGTGAAGGTGATGATGAAAGTGAACCGGAAGCATTTGACGAAGACGAAGAACTGGAAGAAGACGAAGATGATGAGCTACCATTACCCGATGACTATGATGAAGAGCTCGAAGAAGAGCTCCCCGAAGACCTGAGAGATGAAGAAGAAACAGAAGGTGGCCCAGAATCTGATGAGCCTGAAGATGAAGATCAAGATGAACCTTCCGACCGTGACCGTGATAATGATTGGGACTTTGATGATTCAGAGAAGGAAAACGAGAGAGGGTCTGAAGACGAAGAGAAAAAACCGGCAAAGGGCAGAGGCAAAGATAAGGGTAAGATGCCGGATAAAGACAAAGGCAAAGACGATGATGTTGAAGACTGGTAGAGTAGATATAAAAATTTAAAATTGCTTTAAAGATGGGCAGTTGAATTAATCTCTGGTATGTCGGGATGTTGTATATGTCGTAGGGATATCAGGATGTTCTATATATCGTTGAGATGACAGGATGTTCTATATGTCGTTGGGATGGCAAGATGTTCTATATAGCGCTGGGATAGCAGAATGTTCTAAATGTCGAAGATATAACAGGATGCATAAATGAATTAACGAGAATAAATCACACATCCTGATAATTAATCACAAAATAGAACATGCTAGTAATTAATCGAAATATAGAACATCCTAATAACAAATCGCTAAATTCCCCATTCCCGAAAAATTTTAACACTGCTTATTTCTGACCCCTGAATTGTAACCCCCGACCCCTAATTACAACTCCCATAACTTTCGACAAATAAGCGTTAGTTAATCCATTTTACACCCCTCTTGCAAGTGACTTCGATTGTTTTTATCTTTTTTGAAAGAGGATCTTAGACCTTTGATAAAAACCATTGCCCAGATGAATGCCGCCATAGAACCAATAATGTTGGCTATGACCATCCCGATCCAGATGCCCAGAATGCCCATGTTCATGTAAATTGCAAATGCTAAGGCCAACGGTGGTGCTAATATTAATGTTCGAAAAACCGTAACGAGGAGCGATTTCGTCCCCTCACTTGTTCCTTGGAACATGGCAGAAGAGAACATACCAAATGCCACACCAGGGTAAAATAGACAAATAACTCGTAAGAATAATATGAGATCATCGGCAATCCGTGTCGAACCTTCTCCAGTGATAAACACTGCCGTGATCTGGGGTGCGAAAATAAAAGTTATGGCTCCAGCTATAGTTGAAATTATTAAACCCAACTTGATCGAATAAAAATACGAAGTTTTGAGTTTATCAATGTTCTTTGCACCGAAAGCCGCACCAGTTACCGATGTTACCGCAGTTGCAACTCCGATCAACGGTAATATCGCAACGGTAACTACACGCCAACCGATCGTAAATACGGCCACCCCGTCTTTACCCGCTATTAATATGAGTATAATATTCATGATCAACATGGTAAATGCCATAGACACCTGCATCACTGAGGCGGGTACACCTACCTTTGAAATATCCTTCATGATCTCTCTATCCCATTTAAATGACCGGAAATTGAAAGAGATATAGGTATCTTTTTTAATGAACAGCCAATAAAAAACTATCAAAGAGGCGATGGTCATCGAGATCATGGTAGCCCATGCTGCCCCGGCAACACCCAGTCCAAATGTATATATGAAAATGGGGTCCAGAAATATATTTAAAATTGCACCAAACATCATGATCCACATGGCTCTCTTTACATCACCTTCTGCCCTGAGAATAGATGTTGCGATCATGGAGAAAAAGATTATTATGGTTCCTGCAAACATGATCCTTGAATAGGCCATGACAAGATCGATAAGCTCGCCAGCACCTATAAGATAAAATATGTTTTCTGCAAAAATTAGAAATGGTACTGTAAATAAAATTGCAGTAATAACCATCAAAATAATGGTATGAACCGCAACCTTATCTGCCCCGACTTTGTCCTTTGCACCAATTCGCCTCGAAATAGCTGCGCCGCCACCAATACCAAGACCTGTGGAGATCGCCATAGCCATGAAAAAGAACGGGAAAAAGAAACCGATCGATGCGATTGCGTCCGGGCCCAAACCCGAGACCCAAATGGCATCAACCAAGTTGTAAATAGTGTGGGCCGCCATGGCAATTATCATTGGCCAGGCGAGTTTATTTATGGCCTTTTTCGGATCGCCAAGAAGTGTTCTCACACCTTCAGGCTGTTTTGAAGAAAAGGGCTTTGGTTCTCTATTTTTTTTTGGTTTTGACCGGTTCATGCAATCACACTGAATTAATTGGATTATCATTTAATAATAAAAAAATGCTTCGCAAAAAGAGTAATGATTGACACATTTTTTTTAAAGTTAAATATGAATGATATTACAAAAACTTTTTTTATAAGAATATTGTTTACAGGCACAGAAAAGGGAGGTGGAATTCATGCCAGGACCAGGAAAAATAATATTTATTGAGCCAGATGGAAAAACGATCACCGTTGATTGTGCACAGATACCATATCCGGGGGACCCGCCGACAGAAATAATAATTCCCCAAGTGACCCGCAGCCCACCAAACGCTGCCACACCGTATGATCATTTGCATGTGCCCGTAAGTGCGGATAATTCTCCGCCAACACCAAACGACCTGCAAATTAAACTTTTAGAACCATTACCACCGCATGGTCAACTTGGTAAAATGATGCTTCCATATAACGGCGGCCCGGCAAATACCGTGTCGATAAAGATAGATGATGGAAGTTCAGGTGACGCAGGTACCCCAGATCAATAATATCAATAATAAATAGATAAAAGGTATTTGTTTAGCCAAATCCTAAATTCGAATTTCTAAATTCACACAAAAATAGGATTTATTATTGAGTTTGCACTATTTTTCTTGAAGCTTGGAATTCCTTTTTTAAGTAATAATTAATATGGAATTCCAACCCTCTAAACAATTTCTAAATCCTAAATCACACAATTTTCCAAACCAGTTAAGTGTTTGAAATTTGAAAGTTTAAAATTTGTTTAGGATTTCGGATTTCGCACTTCGAATTTGTATGGGATTTTGTTAACTAAACAAATACGATAAAAGATATAATCTTAATCGTAGTATTATCTTAATTGACTGCACTTTTGCGTTTTGATTGGATTGTCGACTGGTCAGCTAGTCGATCAGTCAGCTAGTCGACCGGTCGGCCAGTCGGCTGGTCAACTAGTCGGCCAGTCAGGTAGTCACTTGGTCGACTAGATGACTGATAGACCGATTGACCGGCAGACCGATTGACCGGTAGACTAACGGACTAGCAGACCGATAGACCAATGGACTGGCAGACTGGTGGACCACATCTCAACACCCATAATTCCATCACCATTAGCTCAATATTTGAAAACGCAAAACTTCAATTAATTGATATAAGGTCTCTATTTAGGTGGAGATATATTCAATTCAGTTTCTATAAGATCGATATATTTCGTGGCACCCAGCTGTTTGTAAATATCCAAAGCCTGTTGAAGGAATCTCTGACCTTTTACAATCGTTTCTGCAGTGCCCTGCTCCGCAAGCATCAGTCCATACTGTCGTGTAGCGTCCGCTTGAAATGAGGGGATTTTCAAATCTTTTAAAAGCGCTAAGCTCTTCTCGAAGTAATATCTTGCATTATCCCAATTCTGTCTGTTTCTGAAGATTATACCATAATTCATCCAAACCAGTGCGATCATGGATTTCTCATCGAGTTTTTTGAAGATCTCAAGCGCCTTATCAGCATACTTTTGAGCCTTATCCAGTTCTTTTTTATATGCATATACCTCAACGGCATTGGAATATCCATAACCCAATAACCGAATATTACCTGTTCGATTTGAAAGCTCGATGCATTTCTCGTTCCATTCAATTACCTTATCGAACTCATTCAGTTCGAAATATGTGATGCCCATGTTCGTGTATGCCTTGGCAAGCTCGGAATAATTATCCGTATCCGTCAGCAGTTCTATGCATTTTTGATAATATACCAAAGCCAGACTGTATTCTTCCATGGTATGGAATATTCGGGCAAAAGCACTGTACCCGCGAGCGGTCTCGGTTTGGGAATTCATTGTAGATGCCATTTGCGTGAAATGTTTGAAATATTCCATCGCTTTCTTGGTCTTTCCAATTCTCTCATGCACAAATCCGAGACCATGGTATGCTTCCATCACGCCGTGGTTATATTTGATCTCATCGGCTAATGAAAGCGCTTTATTGAAATGGTCGATGGCTTTTACCCATGCCGAGCGATTTGAATGGATCAGGCCTGCATAGTTGTAAGCGTCACCACTTCGACGTTTGTCACCAAGCTCGTCACTGAGTTTTAGCAATTGATGAGTGAACATAAGCGCTTCATCCCATTCGCCTATGAGTAAACATATTTCTGACTGTTTCAATAAAATATCCATGAACTGTCCTTTATAGGATGTGGTAGTGGAAGTGGTAGTAGTGGTATCAGATGTTTGCGATTCCAATACATCGATCGATGCCAGGCCCCATTGGTAGAATGTTCTTGCCTTCTCTGGTGCAAAACTCCGCAGTGCTTTTTCACCGGCTTTCATGGTATATTCCAATGCCCGGTTAAAATCACCACCATGATAATAGTGCTGGGCCAATTCATAAATGACAGCATCCGGATCGTTCTGATAGTTTTCCTCAATGGCTTTTGCGGTTTTTGTATGCAACAAACGCTTATGAGATTCACTCAGCCCCCTGTAAAGAACCTCACAGATCTTATTATGAACGAATCTATATTGAATGGTTTTGCCCGGTTTGGTGGGCAGTTCACTGAGAAACTTTAGGCGAATCAGGTCATCCAGGTTCGTCACCAGCAAGCTTTCATCAGGTGCGGAGACCGCCGAGAGTATGTCATATTCAAACTCAACACCCAGAACCGACGCACGTTCCAGCACCAGACGCATGGATTTAACCAGTCTATTGATCCTTGCTTCGATCACTCCTTTAATTGTGTCCGGCAACGAGATCTCCGGTATCTTCCTGGTCAGCGACCATGAGGTCTGGTCTTCTTCATAAGTTATTACGATTTCCTCCTCCAGAGACCGCAATAGCTCTTCGATGAAGAACGGGTTGCCCTCGGTCTCTTTGAAGATCAATTCACCCAACTCTACGGGGAATTTGGTGTTATGTAACAACGATCTTATCATATCATGTGTTTCATTGTAATCCAATCTCTTCATGGATATTAATTTCACCAGTTTTTCCGGCACCAACCGGTTAAGCAATTCACGTAACGGGTGCAATTCCACAGGGTTCTCAACTTCTTCGGGGCGATATGTACCTATTATTGCCACCGGCCGATTCTGCATTGCCCGGGCAAGATAATGTAAAAGATACAACGCACCTTTATCTGCCCAGTGCAAATCGTCAATGAACAATATAACAGGTTTTACTTTAGCTATGTCGGATATCTGTTGTGTAATGGTTTCGAATATCCTGTCCCTGCCCTGCTGTAACATCTCCTCGTTGAGTGTTTGATCTTTAGGTGCATTGATCTCGACATGTGTTGGTGCCGAACCTATCGACTCTTTGTCAGGGATCTCGATCGTGTTCATATCACGTTCGAGCAAGGCTAACTGCTTCGCCTCAACAGTGAGCGGGTTGATGGGGATCAATAAAATACTCTTGTACATGGCCATGGAATCCACAAGTCCATTTACGAACTTAAGTACATTATTGAACTCGATGTGGCTGATCAGATACTCCAATCCGTCCAACATGATCACGCTATTTGGATGGAATTTGACAAATTGTGAAATCTCATGCGAGATCTTGGTAAGCGAAGGTGATATCGAGTGCTTGCCAGGTTTACTGCTTAACCAAAATTTTGCCACACTCTCTTTCTGGGCCAGGCTGCCAAGCTTTTCCAAAGGCATCCGGGTAATGCATAAACCTCTTCGACCCAGGTCGACCAGAGCAGAGAACACACCCAACGAAAATTCTGATTTTGGTTCTTTGATCATGAAAGAACCAAAAGACAATGAAGGATCTTCGGTCAATTTTGGGCCGATAATAGGGATCTTAGCCAAATCGTTAATACTGTATTTCTCCGGGCCCGAACTAGCTTCGGTATCCAGCGATGGTTTTTCTTGGGCTGCCGTGTCTGAGCCAGACCAATCCTTTAATGCATCGAAAAATGGTAGATACGGGTCTGTCCCTTCCTGGTATATACACTGGGCGTTGAGCCAGTTGAAGCGCTGGCTAATGGGTCTGGACTTCAATTCGGTTATCAACCTGGTCTTACCGATACCTGCCTCACCAGATATTAGAATGATCTGCCCCTCACCGGTTACGGCCGCGGCCAGCAAATCTTCAAGCTCGGCAATCTCTGGGCGACGACCGATAAAGTCAGCTTTTTCCGCAAGTTGGGGCATTTAATACATCTCCTAAGAAATCACTTATCCCCGGTAATTCTATAAAATTTGTTTTTAATTAAACTCATAATTACAATCGGTATAAAGTATAAAAATATATCGTTCTTCGAACTAGCAGAATAAAAATCGCATGCCTTCTTTTATAATTTATATATCTCACTATTATACATACATAAATATATATATCTACAGATAAATCAAAGGCCAGAGTAGGTTAGAAGGATTTTGAAAATTGGAATTTCTATCAGAAAATGATATATAGGTTATTGTCTATGTACCGCTAACTCCAATTATTCTTAGGGAGGCGATGTAACAATGGGGACTAGATAAATGAACTAAGAGTTTTGGGGTTTGAAGGAGAAATCAGATCAGGGAAAGTAAAATAGGTTATAATGGGAGGCAAAAAGATGAACGAAAAAGAGAGTATAATTTCTAGAAAAAAATTTATGGGTAAAAAATTGAAAAAAATTAAGACTGCAATGACAGTTGTTTTTTCCATAATGATGGTAATTTCAGCAATACCAATGTTATTGGCCGATATTCCGGGATCAAGCGGAGATGATTATGAAATTACCTTCAATTTTGTGGACCAGAACGATGATATTGTTTCGGGTGATCAAAAGATATATGTTAATAGTTTTGGATACCTAGCTAATGGAGCAACCATTTCTGTTGGTGACGGGTGCACTCTTAATTACAGAGCATATTATTCAGAGGGCAGTGGTCTTTATGGGAATTTGATATCTCATCCAGTTGCTGGGTCTGAGATAATTGATGTGGAGTTCGTCAGTCTTAACCTGCAATTCATTAATCAATATGGCAGTCCACTTTCACCCTTGGAAGCGACGGGGCATGAGCGAGTTTATATTGATCATGTTGGTTACAGAGCAAATAGTGACACGGTTATAGTTCCCAGTGGTGCAACTATCCAACACAGGGCATATTACCAACAGGGGTCAGGATTGTATGGGCTAAAATATCCTGCAATCATACCTGATGATGTTGTTGACCATACATTAAATGTGGAATTCATAACATTCCTAGTTGAGTTCACGCCATGCCTGCCGTACACCGGTCTGGAGCGTGCTTATATCGATCATGTTGGTTATAAAGGAAACGGCGAACCTGTGACCGTACCCAAAGATTCTACTATCCAATATCGTATGTATTATAAAGCCGGCAGCGGTCTTTATGGTACAAAAAATCCAATACTTGTGAACAGTGGTGATGTAGTCTTTGAACATAATTTTGTTGAAGTAGCAATGAATTTTCTTGACCAGGATGGACCCGACCCGATCTCGGCCACGGGTGATGAACGTGTTTACATAGATCATGTTGGCTACAAATCAGATACTGATACGATCGTAGTGCCAGATGATTCCATATTATATTACCGCGCATATTACAATGCAGGCTCAGGCCTATATGGGCTTAAGGAAAGTATTGCTGTGGCCGACATGCTAGCCGAAATAAATCCGGTTGGAATGTGGCACTTCAATGAGGGATCTGGTACAGTTGCCTCGGATTCATCCGGCAACGGTAACCATGGCACGGTGAATGGTGCAGCTTGGACCGTTGGTGTGTGTGATGGCGCTTTAGAGTTCGATGGTGTTAATGATTATGTTGAGGTGGCAGATGATTCTAGCATTATGCCTGCAATCTTAACTGTAGAAGCATGGGTGAAACCCGCCAAAACTGGAGTAAGACAGAGCATAGTTTCGAAGTGGGATGGAGGGGGAGATGCATCTTATTCACTTGAACTAACCTCAAGCAATAAATTCCTATTCTATTTGCATAATGGGGTTACCACTCAATCTATTACCGGAACGACGACGATTACTATTGGAACTTGGTATCACATAGTTGGGACCTATGATGGTTCCCAGGCAAGACTCTATATCGACGGTAATTTAGAAGCGGGTCCGACAACCTTGGTGGCACCAATGACCGCCTCAAACGTTCCTCTAAGAATGGGAGCAAGCGCAGCTTCAGGTCCGGCATACCCAATTTATGTTCCATATAAGGGAACCATCGACGAGGTAGCGATCTGGGGTAGAGCATTATCTGCGGAGGAAATACTGGAACATTATAATGCGTTAGCGCCCGAATCTGGCCCAATAGTCCAATGGCATTTTGACGAGGGTGTTGGTACTACCGCGTACGATGCAACTCCAAATAATAATGATGGTGCGATCAATGGTGCCTCATGGACTTCAAGTAGATTTGGTAATGCCTTAGAGTTTGATGGGATTGGTGACTATGTGGACGGTGGAGATATTGACGACCTAGATGGTTTATCGGCAATGACAATAAGTCTCTGGGTTAAACCAAACTCTTTAGGAAATTTGAAATCATTGGTGAGCAAATATAGTATCCCCACCGGGAACTCGATAATAGAAACGAGTACTCCTACCTATGGAGCTGATGACATTCTTTTTGCACCCACAGGTGCTGCTGGACATGATTGGGGTACTACAACGGACAATGTTTTAAGTGTTGGCCAGTGGACGTATGTTGCTATGGTCTATGATGGTTCAGGAGCTACTGATGCAGATCGGTTGAAGGGTTATATTAATGGTGAAAGTAAGACATTAACATTTCATGGGAGTATCCCCAGCATATTACCTTCTAATTCACTTTCTTTACTGGTAGGTGCTGCTTCAGATGGGAGATATTTCGATGGTACGATCGACGAAGTAGCTATTTGGAATCGAGCATTATCCGAAGCGGAGATCCTTGGACATTACAATGCGGTTCCCAGCCCGGTTTCGTTCTGGCATATGGACGAAGGCACCGGAACAACAACTTTTGACGATACCGACAATAATCATGATGGGACAATAAATGGTGCTGGTTGGACAACAGGTAAGTGCGATACTGGACTAAATTTTGATGGAATAGATGATTACGTAAGCGTACCTGATCCTGGCGACCCGAGAAATCTTGATGGTTTTTCAGGATTGACTCTCAGTGCTTGGATATACCCAACTGATGTGACTGGAATTCAAATGATCGTGAGTAAGTATGATACAGTAAATGACTTTGTTTCATATTATCTATCTTTATCAGATGATGAACTTAGGGTTTTTGTGGGGAAAGATAAGTCGAATTATGCATACATGACCACAAATGACGCAAATCTAATAACTGATACTTGGTATCATGTAGTCGGCACCTGGGATGGATTAGAATTTAAACTTTATGTTAACGGAGCACAAACTGATGGTACAACTAATGTTATAGGTAGTTTCCCAACTACTATGCAGGATAGCAATGTTGATGTTGAGGAGGGTGCATTACACCTGGCTATTACCTTTGGGACTAGAGTATATTACTTTAATGGAATAATAGACGAAATAGGACTCTGGGATTTAGCTTTAACCGAATCGCAGATACAAACTCTTTATTCTTCTTGTCCATCACAATTATGCTGTCCATACCGCAGCATACCTGAGCTGGATGTGGAGTTCTTTTCACTGAATCTAAACTTTGTAGACCAGAACGGCGACCTGACCGACAACCCGGCAGCAACAGGTAACGAAAAGGTACTTATCGATCATATCGGCTACAAAGCTGATGGCGATACGATCTTGGTGCCATTGGATTCGGAAATTCATCACCGTGCATATTACTCTGCAGGCAGCGGCCTATATGGCCCAAAGAACGATTTCGGGGTTGACGGCAATTTTGAGACACTTGATATCCAGTTCAAGGACATCGAACTGAATTTTATTGCTTCGGTATTATCCGGCAATGAGAAGATCCACATCGACCATATTGGCTACAAAGGTGATAGTGAACATATCGTAGTACCCATGTTCTCCACGATCAATTACCGTGCCTACTTTACGTCAGGTAGCGGCCTAAAAGGCCTTCCAATGCAAGAGTATGTGGATTGTGACGAAGATGTATTGGATGTAGAATTTTGGAGTATAAGATTAAAAGTGATTTTGAAGGGTATAACGCCCGAGCAACTGGTCGCCGGTGCACAGGTTTATGTGGACTATGTAGGTTATGTTGCCAACGATGGGATCATAACCGTCCCATTGGGCTCTACAATTGGATATACACCGAAGGTAGGCAGCACCTGGGGTAGTAAGAGCACAAAATTAGTGGACAAAACCTGGAACCTTATCATCATTGAATGGGATGGCACAACCTTTTCCACCCCAACCTATCACACTGAGATCACATTTAAGTTCTATGACCAAAATGGATTTTTAAGTGATAGCCTTGGTTATACAACTTATGAAAGAGTATATATCCACACTCTCCACACTTATGCTGTAGACGGACAGAGTTATCTGCTCAGTTCAGGTAGCTCACTTAGCTACTCTACATATTACAAAGTAAGTGGTCTCCACGGACCTGTTCGGTCGGCCTCAAGTTTGATCGAATCTGTCATGTTCCAGACCATTACATTTGATTTTCAAGATCAAGACGGCGATATTACAAGTACTGATGAACGCGTGTATGTCCATTCGATCTCCACATATTTAGATGAACATGACCCAATATCAGTACCATTGGACTGTGTTATATCATATTCAGTTTATTATAAGGTAAGTGGTTTACATGGACCGGTTATATCGAAAACCATTGATGATACTGTTGAAGTTATCATTATATATTTCCAGACCTTCGAATTCGATTTCCAGGATCAATTTGGAGATCTTTACAGAACTGATGGTCCTGGTACAGGCGACGAACGCGTATATGTTCATTCCATCTCAAAATATGTGGTAGACGGAGAACCAATTACAGTACCTCTGAACAGTGTGATCTCGTACACTGCATATTATGAAATTAATGGTTTACATGGGCAGGTTAGGTCAGAAACAATTGATGGCAGTGTTGAAACCATCGTTGTCTATTATCAGACATTCGAATTCGATTTCCAGGACCAATTTGGAGATCTTTATCGAACTGGTGGTCCCAGTACAGACGACGAACGCGTGTATGTTCATTCCATCAGTGCCTATGTTGAAGATGAAGAGAAAATATCAGTACCTTTGAACAGCGTGATATCGTACACAGCTTATTACAAAGTTAGTGGCTTGCATGGGCCGGTTATGACAGAAGTAATTGGTAGTACTGTTGAAACCATCGTTGTCTATTATCAGACATTCGAATTCGATTTCCAGGACCAATTTGGAGATCTTTACCGAGATGATGGTCCTGGCACAGGCGACGAACGCGTGTATGTGCACTCTATTAGTGCCTATGTCGTAGATGGAGAAAAAATATCAGTACCTTTGAACAGTGTGATATCGTACTCAGCTTATTACGAAGTTAATGGCTTGCGTGGGCCGGTTATTTCAGAAACTATTGGAAGTGGTGTTGAAGTCATCATAATCTATTATCAGACCTTTATATTTGACTTTGTCGACCAGGTTGGAGATCTTGGGGGTACGGGAGATGAGCGTGTATATGTTCATTCGATCCACTCTTATGTAGACGAAAATATACCTATCTCCGTACCTATAGACAGTGCTATATCATATTCAGTTTATTACGAGGTTAGCGGTTTACATGGACCAGTTCTAGCAATTACGATCGGTAGTTCAATCGATGAGATCGATGTATTCTTCCAGACTGTAAAGTTTAATTTCGTTGACCTAAATGGTGTTGATCTTATGGGAACTGTTCTCGAGCGTGTTTATGTAAATTCAGTCCATGAATATTTCCCAGATCATTCGCTTGTATCATTCCCAGTTGACTGTACTATCACCTTCCGACCTTATTTCAGGGTGGGTTTCCCGGGCGGGGATCAAGACTCCGAATATATTGATACCCAAGATGTGATAGATGTAATTTTCGATATAATCCAAAACCGCGCACCAGAGGCGAACGCAGGACCTGACCAGACCGTGGATGGTGGCGGCGAAGACCAGTCCGTTAATGAGGGAGATACAGTATACTTCGATGGTTCGGGAACAACGGATCCGGATGTTGGAGATGTTTTAACCTACACCTGGGACTTTGGTGACGGCTCACCCGAAGAGAGCGATGTTGACCTGATTGCACCAACTCATGTATATGTAGACCAAGGTTCGTTCAATGTTAGGTTAACGGTATCAGACATCCAAGGGGTTATTGATCTTGACACAATGGAAGTAATAGTTGTAAATGCGCCACCATTTGTGGACGTGGGCCCTGATATCTCAGTGAACGAGGGCGCACCTGTCACATTCTCAGCAACAATAACAGATCCGGGCATTCTCGATGTAGTGACCTATCAATGGAATTTTGGAGATGGTGTCACTGCACCTGGTGTTCTTGGACCAACACACGTATATGATGTTGATGATGATATAACATATACTGTAACCTTAACCGCTAATGATGGTGATGGTGGTATAGGAAGTGATACCCTTCTTGTGGCTGTAGCGGATCTTGCGCCAACGGCAGCATTTATATGGATACCCAAGCCACAAGATGAGGGTTATTTAGTTCAATTCATTGACCAGTCAACTTCAAGTCCAGACCTTATTGCGGGATGGTCTTGGGACTTTGCCGGTTTAGGCAGTTCCACCAGCAAAGACCCATCATTCGTATTCGATGATGATGGGACACATTCTGTGACACTAACGGTTACAGATGATGATGGTTCGACAAATTTGATATCTCATTCGGTGACCATTAATGATCAAGGACCAACTGCAGCGTTCACATGGTCGCCCGAGCCACAGGACGAAGATTCACCAGTCCTGTTTACAGATGCATCCTTGTCTTCGCCTGATGCTATCGTTACCTGGTCTTGGGACTTCGGTGGTGCAGGCACCTCAACCGAAGAAGACCCGGAATTTACTTTCACAGAGCCTGGTTTGTATACTGTGAGCTTAACGGTCACTGACGATGATGGCAGCACAGATAGTATTTGCCATACAGTAACAATTCGTGCCTTACCGGAAGCAGATGCTGGCCCGGACCAGACCGTTGACGAGGGTGATACCGTGTATTTTGATAGTACTGGATCGGTGGGAACTTGCACACCAAGTGTTAGCACCGCTAATGGTGTTTGGCATTTTGACGAGAATGGCGGCAACATTGCTTATGACAGTTCGGGTAATGGTAATCATGGTACGATCTCTGGTGCATCCTGGACAACTGGAAAATCAGGTTCAGCTCTCTCATTTGATAGTGTGAATGATTATGTTTTAGTGCCTGGATTTACAGTATCAGATGCATTTACCATCTCGCTTTGGATCAATAATCCGGGTCAAGGCCCAACAGCTGCTGGTAGTTATAATAGAGTAATAAGTCATATAGGTGATACTTTTGAGATCGCGGTACGAGGAACGGGCAGTACAAATAATCTTGCATTCTTTTCTCGTGATCCTGGCATCGGCTGGAGGGATACAGGATATACGGTTCCCACGGACACATGGATGAATATCGTTATTACTGATGATAATTCGATCATTCGTGTCTTTGTAGATGGTACTCAAGTATATTCATTATCGGGAGACATTACACCTTCAGGTAACTTATACTTTGGTTTACGTTATATTTTAAACGAAGGATTCAAGGGCAAGATCGATGAAGCTATCGTCTTTGACCATGCATTATCAGCCGGTGAAGTGAGTACATTATACACAACAGGTTATGGCTCTTGTGTTTATTCGGATATAGTCTCATATGAATGGGATTTCGAGAGCGACGGAACATACGATTACCAAGAGACCACCACAAGTGCACCCGATGGAACATTTGATGGACAGACCACGCATGTATATTCGAATTACGGTGTTTATACCGTGACCTTACGGATCACCGATGATCTGAGTAACCAGGACACAGATACGTGTAAAATAACTGTTCGTGCACCCCCGGAGGCAGTCGCATGTACAGACCAGACAGTTGATGAGGGTGATACTGTTCACTTTGACGCCTCAGGTTCAAAGGGCACTTTCACGCCTGGTGATTATTCAGGTGCGGTTGCACGCTGGCCGCTTGACGAGGGAACAGGAAATATTGCGTATGACGAGACAGATAATAACAATGACGGGACTCTATTAAATGGTGCCAGCTGGACAACTGGAAGATTCGGAACCGCAGTAGGTTTTGACGGTATCAATGATCAAATAAGGGTACCTGATTCGGATAGTTTGGATATCACTGATGAAATTACCATCGAGGCGTGGGTGTATGTAACTACATATACTATGCCGAGTGCCATCGACCATGGTAGGATCATATGCAAAGATTATGTTTACGAATTTGCGCTTCAAAAAGATACGGGTAAGTTAAGTTTTGCATTAAAAAACAATGTTGGCTGGGTTTGGCGAGTCTCTGATGATATAGTCCCACTAAACGACTGGACACATGTAGCCCTTACATATGACTATGCCACTGGAAATGTGAAGATATACATGGATGGAGCATTGGTACATACATTTTCGGAGTCCGGAAAGATCCAAACATCAAGTGGTGATCTATTCTTTGGAACCTATAATGGTGCAATAAGCTTCTTCAAAGGTATTATTGATGAGGTAACAATTTTCGATCGTGAATTGACTTCTACTGAAGTGTATGCTCATTATGCAGATGTAGGTTATGAGGATATCGTCTCCTACGAGTGGGATTTCGAGAGCGATGGAACTTATGATTACCAGGAAACCACAACCAGTGCACCCGACGGCACATTCGATGGACAGACCACGCATGTTTATCCGAATTCCGGGATTTATACCGTAACTTTGCGCATCACCGATGACCTAAGCCATCAAGATACGGCCACTTGTACAATAACTGTGCGCGCCCCACCGGAGGCAGATGCTGGGCCCGATCAGAATGTTGATGAGGGTGATACTGTACAATTTGACGGTACCGGCTCTGTGGGTACCTTTACTCCTTTAGACGGAATCTCCGGTGCAGTTGGTCTATGGCACCTTGATGAAGGCACTGGGACAACGGCATACGATTCCAGCGGAAACTCCAATGATGGAGCGATCTTTGAGGCATACTGGGTGGATGGTCGGATGAGACAAGCACTGGATTTCGATGGTTTAAATGATTATATTCAAGTGCCAGATGATCCAACTTTGGATTTCGGTGCAGCCACTGGGCCCGGTATAGGCGATCTTTCGATTGGCTCGTGGGTCAAAACAACCAAGTCAACAGGTATTACCGTGATCCTTGACAAGCGTGAATCCAGTCCATGGACAGGATATGTTTTATTCACCTCTTCAGGTAAATTGGGCTTCCAGTTATCCTCCGGAGGCACTTACACAAATTGGGCTTCTAATTCTTATATCACTGATGGTAAATGGCATCATGTAGCAGTAACGGTGGATAGAGATAGTCCAACTGGGGGCCTTATGTATATTGATGGCCAGGTTGATAGAACTTTCAATCCGACAGGTTATACAACAACACTAGAGAACTCCCAACCACTATTGATCGGAATTCGTCATCCCATCTATGATGCTGCATTCTATAGAGTTATAGATGAAGTTGGAATATATAATAGAGTACTCTCCCCAACTGAGGTTGACACCCTAGCAGGTGATTATGCAGATATCGTTTCCTACGAATGGGATTGGACCTCTGATGGTGGCTATGATTACCAGGAGACCACAACCAGTGCACCCGATGGTTTATTCGATGGAAAAACCACGCATGTTTACAACGATAATGGAGTTTACACTGTGACCTTACGGATCACGGATGAGCTAGGCCATTGGGATACAGATACGATGGTGGTTACGGTAGACAATGTTGCACCGGTAGTGAATGCAGGCCCTGATGCAACAATCAATGAAGGAGCAACCTTCACAAGTTCGGGCTCATTCACAGACCCAGGTTCAGATAGTTGGACGGCGACTGTAGACTATGGCGATGGTACTGGAGTGCAGTCACTGACACTTACAGGTAAGACGTTCAGTCTCAGCCATGTTTATGCAGATGACGGTGCCTACACTGTGACAGTAACGGTAACCGATGATGATAGTGGTGTTGGCTCTGATACTGCAACGGTCACAGTAAACAATGTTGCACCGGTAGTGAATGCAGGCCCTGATGCAACAATCAATGAAGGAGCAACCTTCACAAGTTCGGGCTCGTTCAC
>JAEHCK010000094.1 GCA_020696345.1 Thermoplasmata archaeon
GAAATTAATTAAGTTTCATTTTTGCTGTGGGGGTAAAAATTCTATATTTAATAACATTCCAATTAAAAGAATTTTTAGCTCGAGAGAATTTACATTATTAAATTCTCTTTGCTTAGAATTCCTTTGAAAAATAACTTATTATTATCAAAATTCTAACCCTCCCAAATAAATTCCAAATCTCAATAACCAAAAACTCAAACAGGTTTCAGTAATTGAGGAAGAGGAATGTGTTTATCTGTTCTAAGCCTATGGTATCAGGGTGGGTGGGCACAACTAGAGATTTGAACCTAATTCAATAAGTTAAATTCAAATTTCGTTTCGTGTTACTCCAAACTCTCCCACTTCTTTCCAGACCCGGCGGGATTCCATTAGGATTTTAATCGAGAGGAGTTTGAAATAAAGGTTATGGCCAAAACACTCTTTTTTTGAGTTTAACGCCAGAACCTTCATTTACTATTTTATATTTACATCAATTTTCAATAATATTGTTTGTTACTTTTGGAAAAGTATAGTGGTGAAAAAAAATTCACTTTTAATCAATTTAGTTTTTCTTAAGTTTTTTAAACCCCATTTCAAAGTGCATAATGTAAACTTTTTTTAGATTATCAATCATATCAGTAATTTTATTAATACTAGTCCATCCTTTACCCACACCAGGACACTTTAAATCAATACATAAACCTAAGTATTTGTCAACAAAAAAGGGATATGACTTGCAAGATGCCCCTCTATATTTGTAAATTGAACATTTTCCTGAGTTGCTTAAAAAAGGGCAACTACCATTTTCATCACATTTAATATATTTTCCTCCCCCATCTAACTTAATTATATTTTTTTTCTCAATTTTTTTATTTAAGATTAAACCATCATCATCAACTAAAGGTATAAAATTATTATTAAAATTAAATAACGAAAGCAAATTATTTGTGTTTTTATCCATTTTTGCACAGCAATTGTGAGGACATTTATTTTTTAGACAACTCCAATTAATTTTATTATTCTGAATTAATTCATATATTGACATTTTCTTCATATAATTACAACTCAATAAATCTATAATATAATTAAATTTAATATTTTTAAGAGATAATAATAATAATAATCCATTATATTTTTATAATTTCTTTGTTAAATTAGCAAGATGATTATTTTTTTATATTATTAATTTTCTCAGACTTTATATTAGTATCAAAAGCTACTTTAATATTTTGAGCTTTATTTGAAATACATTTAAAAAATTTAATAATATCATCTTCGTTTTGAAAGATGCATTCAATTTCTTTAAATGTGTTATTTTTATTAATCCTAAATATTAATTTACCGGAATTACATTTTTTTTCATGTAATTTTTTAATAAATGGTTTAAATATTATTTTTGATAACTTCCTCTTAAAAATATCATAAGTATCAGAGCCTAATTTATTTATAAATCCGCCAAAAAAAGTACCAAACGTAAAAGCAATAACTATATAAAAATCAATATTTGATAAATATGGACCTGTAAATTCCCATTCAACGTTTTCAAACTCTTTAAATACATACTTTAAATCATTCAAATCTTCATTGCTATATAAATTTGGAGGTGAAAAGATAGATATTACCATATATATGCCCCTTAAAATTAGGTAAATATATTCTACTTTATTATATTTTCAATTACAAAACATATTTTTTTTATTACAGAGTGTTGTAGTTGCAAGATGCAATATGAATATATAAAATGATAGTCATAAAATATTGCTTAATCATTTTTTCATCTATTTTTGTCGGAGATACTGTAATCTCCAAAAACTTTAATTATTATATAAGAATTCACTTCTAATAATATGGAGTAAATAAGGGGGGATCATATGGATGAAGTTATACCTTTTATAAAAGAAAAACCAAATCTTTCGATAGAATATATTGAAAAACATATTGAGAAGGTATGGAAAGAGATTATTGAACTTAGACAAAAGTTTAATGAAGAGTTTAAAGATGATAAATGGCGTGATAGAGCTAATGATTCAGGATTGTTAATTACGGCAGAAGCATTATGTTGTTTTTTTATTCCTGCGTATTTTTCGGAGAATCTTAAACAAAAACTTCCTCAATATTTAAATAAGGATATAATTGAGCATAGTATTAAATATCTTTTGGATCAAAGTGAAAGCGGTTTTTATGGTGATCCATATGTAGATTTTTATGATACAGAAGGTAATAGGCATGAATTTATTGATGCAGCATCTTATTTCATTACCACATATATTTATGGTTCAAAATTAGGTGTTATACCTCAGAAATTTAACAAAACGATGCAAGAAAGATCAAAAAAGGGTTTAAATCTTATTATCAGGTCTACAGCTAAATTTGGGGGTTGGTCTTGGGGAAATTATAAACCCCCAGAAAAACCATTTCTTTATACTACTTGGACGGCTTTAGAAGCTCTTAATGATATTTTAGATCGTGATTTTATAGATCTTTTAGAAATAGATATGGATACTCAACGATTAATAAGTAGACATATTTCCAAAACAGTAGCCTATATTCGAGATACACATCTAAATCCTGATAATAAAAAAGATGAGCAAGGTGGAAATCAATATTTAATTGAGGAAGTTTTAAATTTCCCAGATACTGGTTCAGGGATTCAATACAATTTATGGGCATTGCTATCTTCGATTTATAGTGGGCATATAAAAATGGGAAAAAAGGCTGATATTGAGGATTTAAAGTTAGCATTTATTGTAGGTAATAATTATGTAGAATCAAATATAAAATCATGGGCAGATGAAAAGAAATTCTTTTTTGATGTAATAGATGGAGCAATTTATGATAGAAAAGACGAAGAAACAAGAGAAGCATCTGCGTTATCAGATAGAACCGCAATCCCACTTTTTCTTAAATCCCTTGCAATCTTTTTAAGAGAAGCTCAATTACAAGAAGAAGTTGCACAATATATAGAAAATCCCGAAAACCCCAAATTAAGTTTTAAACCCATACTTAACCAATTAAATCTATTATATCTTCGATTACTAGATAAAGAAATTCATCCTGAAAGAAAAGCAGTTTGGGATAAAAAGGCGCCTAAACAAGATGGTTATGCGATATATTATACTGAAAGAGCTATTGAAGCTTTAATTGCAGTATATAGATGTCTCAATATAAAAAAAAGTGAGGCAGTAGAAGTTCAAACTAATATTCCTGATTTTGTTTTACAATTTTTTGATAATTGTTTAGCAGATTCTCCTCGATTTATTGAACAAAAAAATAAAATAATAGAATTGAAACAAAAAGTGGATGAAATTAAAGCTTTAAGTGAATCTAAAACTGAAGAAGCAGTAGCTGTAGAAGAATTACTTGAAATAGTTCAAAAACCAAATCCAATTGGTGATCAATTAAATGAATTTGACCGATTACTTCAAGAATGGAATAAATCAAAAGATGTAATAACCCTAAATCAAGCTATAATTAATCTTTTAATATTAGAAAAAGAGAATTCAAATGATGATTCTGTTAAGAGATATATTTCAAAATATGAAACAGAAATACAAAATTTTCAAATTAGAAAAAATAAGGATATAGAAGAATTAAATAAATTAATTGAAGAAAAAAAATATAATGAAATAAGTATATTTAAAGAGAGTCTTTTAAAGAATTATCTAAATGATAAAGAAATTGAAGAATTAACCGTTATATCCAAAAATTGATTAGAGGTGATTAAATTATAAAAAAGATTGTTTTATGTTATTCCTATAAAGGAGGTGCAGGACGAACTACTAGTGCTGTTAATATCGCAGCGGGTTTATTTCGGAATAATAAATCAGTCGCAATTATAGATCTTGATATGGAAGGACCGGGATTACATTATATATTACCTTTTCCCCAACATAAACGACCAAATTATGCAATTCAAGATGTTTTAAGACTAGAGACGGTAGAGAAGGAAAGAGAAGATGGAACCAAAGTAATTAAGAAACCAATCCCTGTTGTTGAATATCTGAGTAAAGGTCGGGCCGATATATCAGAAGATGTGAAAAGAATTCTTCAATGTGATAATGCTCAATTGGAGATTAATGATAATACAAAATTTTTATTTTATCCTGCAAGTGAAGATATGGGAGATAAAATTGCATTAAAAGGAAAACATCCTGAGAAGATGTTAAAACAAACTACAGAAGAACTTTTAAAAGAAGTTGATTTCGTAATAATAGATGGTGCATCCGGTATTAGAAGTTCATCGATCGTACCATTACCTATTTCTAATATTGTTATTGTATTTTTCAAATATAGTAAACAACATCTTCAAGGAACTATTTTATTAGATGGAATATTCAAACGTTTAAAAAATCCAAAAAAAGATAAAACAAAAAGAAAAATTGATTTTAAAGCAAAAGTTGTGTATGTTCCAACTGCAATACCAGATCCAACCGATGTTGACCAAGATACAGCATCAGCTATAGCAGGCGCTGTTGACAGATTTTCACTTCGAACTGGATTGGACGAAGAAGAAATTACTAGAATGAGAATAGAAAAGATATCAAAACTTGAATGGGAGGAACAAATTGTTGTTGGAGATGACACCTATTATCGTACATTTTTACCTGTTTTAAAAGAAATTTGTGAGGAAATATCAGATTAATAGGATGAATGTTAATGGCTATTCATGATGAATTCGTATTAGCAATAACTAATCAAACAAAAAAAGAAGAATCAATAGAAAATGAAAATATTATACATTTTACTGGTTTCGTATATTTTATTGCAAAGGGAGAAGATAGATTCCTACCACCATATTTACCAGCTTTTGATTTTCATTTAGATAGACAAACATATTTTTCTATCAGGAGCGATTCTATTGAGAATGAACAAAGTACAATAGTTGGGTTATATTCAGATAAAAATAGAATGAGAATGTTATTTGATCAAATTAGGGGTATTGGCACTAGAATTTATTCAAATGCAGCAGACAATATTCAAACATTAGTTGACTATATCCTTAGTCCAGATATGGCTATTGTAGAAAATAAAAGTCTTGTTATTTTTACAAACGATCCAACTATACCATGGCATTGGATGTTTCACCCTAAAAAAAAGGAATTTCTAATTGATAATATCCCAATAGGTACGATTTTTTTAGATGAGACAAGATCATCTTTGGAAAAATATCTTAAAAGAAAAAAAAGAATTGATAATTTTCAAGAAGAAAAATACACCTCAAAAGTAGAAGCATTAAAAGATAAAAAAGTTTTATTTATTGAAGGAGAAGTATTTCATGCAGGAAAAATGGATATTCCAGATATAATACAAATACTTCAAAATTTCTTTAATAATGATCAAAAAGAAAATGAAGATGAAAAGAGTTATATTTCTCCTAAAACTATAGGTTCAAAAACTTATAAATCTATAATAGAAACTATCACAGCTAATGAAGAAACAAGAGAAAATTTAAAAATAATTCATTATTCTGGTCATATAAAACGTGATGAAGAAGAAAATAAGACATATATGAATCCTATTAAGGATGAGAAAATTTTTAGCTCAGCCTTTCAAGGAAATTCTGAAGAAGATTTATATTTATCAGAACCTCTTGTTTTTCTAAATGGTTGTGGATCTGGAAATGTAGATATAATCGATAAAAGTGCCAGCTTTGCAACTTCAATTCTTAATAAAGGTGCATCAGCTTGTATAATAACATTATCTGATGTGCATAGTAAGAAAGCTTTTGAATTAAGTAGAGAATTTTATAACATACTTTTTTGTATAGATGAATATGAAGATATCAACTATGGTAGAGCATTAATGATGGCTAGAAATAAATTAGATAAAGAGGATCCACATCGTTTCCTCTTTCATTTATATGGGGATCCTGAAGCAAAGTTATGTTATGTAAAAGCGGCTAGCGATCCTTATATTGAAATCGCTAATGATTTTGTTAGTGATGTTAGTAAATGGCGGGGACTTGATGATAATTATTAATCCTACATATAATATTGAGTTTTGTCATATATATTCAGATAAACTTTTGTTAGATAATTCTATTTGTGAAGGATTAATTCAAGCAAAACGAATTATTACTCAACTAGAACACCAAGATATCTCATATGTATTAACGATCCTAATTGATAATTATCCAGGTTCTAAACTTAATATAAAAAAATTAAATTTATTTCTTGATGAATTAAAAAAATATAACATTCAACCAAATTATGTTTTTGATGAAACATCGTTAACAAATATGGCAGAAAAAGTGATTTCAGAAATCCCCCCAAAATGGAAAAAAGAAGAAGGAAATAAAATTAACTTTGTCAATTTTATTACAGATATTAATTTGAAAGAAGAAATCGAAGAGAATGATAGAGATTCTCTTACCCTTTTTCTCGAAGAAGCAGATTTTGCTAAAAGTTATAAAGAAAATAAAAATGAAAACATTCCTCCTTCATCTTTTAGTGAGGTAACATTAAGTTATAAGGAAAATGGAAATATAAATTATTCTTGCACTCTTCTAACTGTATGTTGGCATTTGTTTAGATTAGGACTAATAAATGGAAAAAAGGAAATAAAACCAATTATTAATTCTGACAAAAAACTTTTTTTTGGAAAAAAAACAATTACTATTCTTCCTAAACGTTATATGCTTGTGGAGGCAAATTCTATGGAGATTCTTAATTTTCTTCCAAAGAAATATAAAAAAGCTAGAAAAAAAATTGAACATTTCTTTTATTAGTCATTTATATCTCTTTTTCCTAATCGGCCATTTGGCCGATTAGTAACTAAATATCATATGATTAATCGAATGAAACTGCACAAATTCGTGTGAGGAGGCAGAATTAAATCAGACAAGATTAATATATACCAACGGAATCCAAGATGGAAACGTTAATTTTCTTATGGTGGCCTATTATTTCTATTTCCTGGGAGAAAAAATTCAGCTAGAACGAATTTTCGGGATCACATCGCAAGATCGGTTTGAACAATTATTGGATGAGATGATGAAGGTATATACAGTGAAAAGATTTATGAAATGATTTGGTACCAAGTGTATGGATAAGGGATTTTCTGGTGAGATTTTTGGGAGATTTTCAAGTGCCATTGATACTTAAATATGGTCAAATTTTATAAATAGATATTATTTTGAAGAACATTTAAGAGATCATGATACTTATTCTTATTTTTTGTTTTATTAATTGTTAATAAATGATTTAACACTTGTTTTAAAAATATCTTTCCTTTCCTGTCCCAATTCCCATATTCTGAAATATGTTGAAGTGTATCTGGATCATTTACAGTTTCAATAAATAATTGTGGTTCCCACTTATTTTCAAGGAATAAATTAAAGACTGTCCTTCGTAGTCTTTCCTCCCGGCTGAGTGCAAACCAGAACCCTATATCTCACCTGAAGCGTTAAGAGTCAAAGCTCTTAAGGAGCCACAATGGAATTGGGAAAAAAAGATAGATCTTACTCCTTTACCAGATTCTATTACAAATCAAAAGATATTTGAACCTGCAATAAGGCCTGAACCACCTGCTATGATATTCGAACCAATACCTTATTTACCTCCTAAAAAGAAACCTCTAAGAAATTGAATTTTTTTCTAAATTTTATTTTTTCAATTTGAATTTTTATCAAAGAAATCTGCTTTCCTATATGCGAATCTAATTGTAATCGAGCGAATGATTTCAGATGGCTCACAAGATTTTGGTAATGAGATATAAATTATGTCACCAGGAAGTACTGAAAAAAGTTGCATTGAATAATTCTCCACCCATAATAATTTGCCAGGTGTGTCATAATAAGTTGATTTCAATATTTTCCAAGTTGGTTGATTATTATTAAGAATTACTTCTGGATAAGCAATAAAACCAATCTGAAAACCTGCTGGAATTTCCATTATTTTCCAAATTTTTTCATCTTCTTCTTTTGTATTCAATTCGATTCTCGAAATATCTGAATTAAGAATAGTATCCTCAAGCCCTTTCCAGTATGAGGTCATGAGACCTATTAATGAGCTTTCTCTAACTAGAGTAGCTGTTGGTATACCACGCTCTTTTGCAGTAGCTTCGAGAAGAAACGCTTCATTATTTCCGTATGTTACTTGATATCTCCTTGACATCTATAAGTACCTCCTAGGTATCCATAGGTGTATTGGATGTGTTTCTATTATTTAAATGTTTTGAATTATTGTATCACTATTCATCAAAAATTCTAATATTTTTCATATTGATACCTAAATTAATAGCTATTTCTTTTTTGAATGCTTCTTCAGTAAAACATTTTAAAATTGGTGTTTGTTTGCCGTATTGAGCTCCAACACTTAATCCTGAAAAACCACCTGATTTTCCTTCTGTCGTAAAAACACAATATAATTTTTTTGGCTTTTCTCGAGTATTGTTTACTTGTTTACATTCAAATACATATACATCGCCAGATTTTTTTCTTTTACACTCGTATTTTTCCTCATTTGTCACTTCCACACTTCCAAAAAATTTAAATTTCAATTATACATTATTTATCTTTATCCTTTATCTTTATCGGTTTTGGGAGAAACTTTAAACCCTCTTTAGTCTCACATAGTACTCCTTCAACTTCGATTCCAGTTTCTTTTGATTTCACAACGATTGATTCACAATTTTTCAAATCTTCCGAATCAATATCATTTAATAATTGATCAATTTCTTTACAGACTATACAGTTTTTAGACATTTTTTCCACTCCATTATTCACTCAGAATTTTTTTTCTTTCCTTTAAGGTACTCAATCGTACTCTTTGGGTGGAAAAATGTACCTCTTTTCGTTTCACATAAATAGCCTTCAATTACCTTCCCAGTTTCTTTACTGCTTATAACAACTTCAACACATTTTAGATTTTTTTTTCTTTCCGGGTCCATTTAAAAACCTCCTTAATTAGATATTAAGTCCGTCCTACTTAAACCTTTCTTAAGTAACTTAAATAGGTCAATATCAATTTTAAAATAAATAATAATTAAAAAATTTGAATTTATTAAATAGCCTCTTCTCCAATTTTTCGTAGATTATATCTTCATCACTCCGCATGCGCGAAAGATTTTAAGAATGAAATACTCCAGATCCCAATACCCATAAGCCTTTAATTTGGTTTGATTAAAAGTTACCCCGTTCGGTATCCATTCTTTTTCGCTTTAAATGGTCACTTCTGCCCATACAGCACCCACCACCATAGTGTGATGAACTCGACCCTCTTTCCATTTATGGCCTCCTCTTTTTCCACCACCTAGTTGATTAGTCGACCAGTCAGCCAGTTGGCAAGTCAGTTAGTCACCTGGTCAATTAGTCACTAGTTTCTAGATGCTAGTCGACCAGCAGACCGATTGACTGGAAGAATAAAGAATGTAAAAATGATCAGAACTTTTCACTTTTAAGATTTACCTTTTACAATTTGACTTTTAAAAAAAAAATGCGTATATAATAACTATTTTTTTGAAGCATTTTTTTTATGCGAATACGGTTTAATTTCAGGCCGTATGGCGGTCAGGATGCTGGGGAGAATTACCAGACTTAATACAAAAACAAATATAATTATTATCGCAAAAAATAATGTAGCAACATCCCCAAGTGGCTCTTGCTCGACGTATATGCTATTGTAAACCATTGAATTTTGTATTGGAAAACCATTCACATATAATAAAACACCAATATTTTGCTGCCCCTTGTCTGTGGTCCACTCATATTCAATTAACTTTGATTCGTTTGCTTCTAAAGTGACATCGGTAATATTTTTTATTATTTCATTATTCAATATAATTGAAACCGTGATATTGGTAACAGGTGAAGGACCATTGTTTTTGATATATGTCGATATAACGATCTTATCACCTTCCATTGGATCATCATCCGAAAACGTTATGTTTAAAACCTTGACTTCAGTCCCCATGCCGGTTGGTTGGTCCATTATGCTTCCGGGCTGGGCGCCCGTGGATGGGATCAGCACAAGGATCGAAGTTAGTATCAATGTTATTACAAGGATCTTGATTTCTTTGTTTAATTTTATTCCAGTCATTTCCATCACTCCATTCTTCTCCTGTTCGCAACTATTAGACTCAAAACCAAGAAGATCATTATATAGGCAACCATCACGCCTATTCCCACATAGAAATCGGGCTCGAAGCCGGCACCAAATCCGCCGCCGGGGCCATGCTCAGGTCCGGCGGTTGAAGTAGTTACAGCCGCCAATACATTGGTCATCAGATTTGATGAATATGTGACAATGAACCACGGCTCCACATCGGCAAGCTGTAACACCATAGAAATTATGGGCAGTATCATCATCAACAAAAAAAAGCCTATTAGGGAAGAATAAATGGTCTTTTTTAGGATACTGCTTAATAGAAATATTATACTAATTGCACAAACAGAATAAATTAATGCAATTAAAAATGATTTGAGAAATTCAATGGAAACTTCGGAAAAACCATAAATGTTCGTGATCTCCAGCGCGGTAATAAGATAATAAATGGAAACAACCAGCCAAACACCGATGATCGCCGCGATAAACCTTCCAACGAATATTGAATTTCTTCTTTGTGGTGTGGGAAATAAAATTAACCCGGTCTTTTTTTCGAACTCACTGTTTATTGCATCACCTGTAAATATTGCAGCGGAAATGATAATTAGAATATTAATGAATGCTAAATTGCTGGAGGCAAACTGGTTGGCAGTATCTGCAAAACCCGTATCAAAAGCGATCGGTATAATAAAAAATATAAGTGGCAATAAAACCGCCAGAATAAGGGCCATTATGAGCCCTTTACGCCTAAAATGCTTCCTCAGCTCGAAGCTGATAGATAGGTAAAAGTGATTCAAGTCACTTCTTAGATCATTTACGAATGAAACCATTTATCTCACCCCACGTTCGTCACCCATAGTTGAAATATATACATCTTCAAGACTTACGCTTTCCGGCGAATACGATATAATTTCAAAACCCGATGAGATCAATTGTGATAATATTTTTGAACTTGTTTGGGCTGATCCATCATAGTCCAATTGGATTATTCCATTCACGACCTTGAGCCCATCAATTAATTCAAATTTTTTAATTCTATTAATTTCATCTTTTGTGAGCGATTTTAAAAATTTCACATCAATAGTGTTTTTTTGCATGGAATTTGTAATATTTTCAACTGTATCATGAATAAGTATTTTCCCATCATTTATAAAAACAACGCTGTCGCATGTATCGGCAACCTCGTTTAATAGATGTGAGCTTAAAAAAGTTGTCTTATCTTGCTTTTGAAATAATTTTAATAGATCTCTCACCTCTTTGATCCCTTTCGGGTCCAGGCCGATCACGGGCTCATCCAGGATCAAGATCTCCGGGTCATGAAAAAATGAATTGGCAATTGCAAATCTGCGCAGCATTCCCGTACTGAACGCCCCGACCTTTTTATTCACCCAGTTGGATAATTTCAACATTTTTAATACTTCTTCGATGCGATCATTAATTTCACTTTTCTTCATACCATAAACCTTACCAAAATAAGTTAAGATCTCATGGGGTGTCAAATAATCATAGATCCCGGGGACCTCGATCAGTGCTCCCACCGAATATAGTGCCTCTTTTGGATTTTTATTGGCATCTATACCATTAATGTAAGCTTTCCCGGCCGTTGGTCTGATAAGGTTTGTGAGAACCTTAATTGTCGTAGTTTTCCCCGAGCCATTGGGGCCCACATACCCAACAATATTACCTCTTGGTACCTTAATTGACACACCGTCAAGAGCTTTAATGTCGTGGTTATACATTTTTACTAAACCTTCAGTCTCAATTGCATAATCTTTTGAATTAACCAAAAACTAACCCCCATTATGTATCATTTTAAACTCAGATATAACAAAACAGACAAAGCGATCGTGGTAAAAATATCAGGGAGCAAAATAAATGGTCCCAGGCCAAAACCACGATAACTAAATAAATACTGGATAAAAGGATTAGAGGTAATAGCATAAAGTAACAATGCAAACATTACTACTATTAGCCCAACGGTAAAATCCGATTTCACTTCGCGATAAATTTTAACATATCCTGCAATTAAAATTAATGCAATTACAATATTAATTAAAGTAACAGCAGTTTTTATCGATATATATTCATCAAAATTCTCTCTTGCCTTCTCTACCTCATCTCTAAATTCTTTTGGTGGAGTTCTATTATAATCACCATCAAAATCTTTATCTAAATCTCTTTTGAAAACCGGACTCTTTAATGAATCTGCATTGTAATAACCTAATATTGCACCAATAGTGCCGACTATGATGATTATTGCAAGAATGATCAATATACGCTGTTTTTTATTCATCATCTATCACTACTTGTCGTTATCCTTTATTTTCTTTTTCCCAATTCTCTCCCAAATCTCTTCAAAAACTTCGTAATTATCTTCCAAAGGTGAAGATATGAAATACATTTTACCGTACTTGCTTCCAGTAAAAGTTAAAAGATTGTTTTTGGTTAAAACATCGAGGTGGTGGCGGATGGTTTTGTAATCCAATTTTAATTTTTTCGCTAATTGATTCGCATTACACGGGCGGTCGTTCAAAACATGTATGATCTGAGTTCTATTGTATCCGCCTTCACTGCCAGCAATCAGCCACCATAAAAGCTGTTTAATATTTTTCATTGATTCCCGTATTCTTATCTTCTAATTTAAAATTAAGTAAATCTAATAACAATAATTCCCATTATCCTTATTATGATTATTGATAGGCCGAAAGAGACACAACTAAAAAGGACTTTTTTCGGAGAAGATAGAAATAATGGATATAAGCGATATCGAGCTTTGAAAAATAAACACTCTTAACCGAGAATCTCATATATCCCAGGCAGGCGCGCCGGCCATAACCAAGTTTCTAGTTTCCAGGCTCTGGTTTCGAGTGTTAACTCTCGACTCTTTAGACTCTCGACTCTTACACTCACACACTCCCACACTCATTCCATCGATCACCAATCAAAAAGTAAATAGGCTTTAATTACATTTATCGATAACAATCAGATCGTACCAAATTAAATTCAAGCTCGATTATTTGGTGTTCCAATGCCCGACCTAAAACATGACCTGCAGCATTTAAATAACGATGTGGCCAAGATCCATGACCTTCTGGCACATCTAAAGGACCATTCCAGAATATGCAATGATCTGATCAAGAATTCCAACGTGCGTGAGGCGTCCGAGATGTTCGAGCATCTGGAACAGATCGATAAACTGGTCCATGATGTGCAAAAGCATATAACACACATCAAAAACCACATCGACCGTGAGCAAGGATCCGGCTACACCACTGATATCGAACCGTTGGATATTGATGACCTCAAGCACGATGCATCCCACACCTCTTTCGACCTGAAGGACATACATGCACATATCGAGCATTTGATCACACATTCGAATATGTGCCGTGATATAATCGAACCCGGTGCTGAGAAGGAACTGATCATTATTCGAAAGCACCTGGAAGAGATCGATGTGAATGCACATGAGCTGCTCGAACACATCAAAGATATACGCGGTAAGATCTCCACCAAATATTCGGAATTCATCTGGTCGATTCCGGAAGGGCTGACCAAGTTTTTGAAGCCCACCGAGCTGATCGACTCCAATGAGCCGGCCATTAAAAATATGGCCTTGAAATTGGTGGATGGTTGTGATTCGGTCCAAGATGCATTGGTTAACATATTGTTATATGTCCGCGATTTTGTTGTACCAACAAACGCCAGGAAAATGCAGTGTTCAACTGCATCGCAGGCATTGAACACTTTGGCGGCCAGTGCAAATGAAAAGAGTGTGCTTGCCTGTGCTCTTGCGCGGGCCATCATCATTCCGGCACGAATACATTTCGCAAGGCTGTCTAAAGAGCTATTGCAAGAATTTTGCTCACCCGATGTGTATACAAATTGCAGCTCTAAGATTACCATATCATGGCCGGAATTTTATGATGATAGCCTCTGGGTCGCACCAGTAGAAATATTCGAACGTGAGTTGGATGTAAACAAATTTTATGATAAATTCATGGAACTGGGTATCCAAAGACCCGAAACAGTACCGGACCCTTCGGTTTGGCAGCGCCTGTCAAGTATAAAATTTGATGATGATGGCATATTTGCCGACCCGAGCAAATATCTGGCCAGCGATAAGTTCTTACCAGCTAATACCGAGCTTGATAAAAAGTTATTTGCAGGATATATTTATATTGATTAATTTAATATAACTGCACTTTTGTGTTTTGATTTGGATGTATAATGCTGGGTTGTAGTCGGGCTGGGTTGATGCTGAACTGTAGTCGAGACGGATTGATGCTGAATTGTAATCGAACTGAATTTATGCTGAACTGTAGTCAGGCTAAATTTATGCAAAATTGTAATTTTCATATTTACGATAATTTTACCTGATTACAGTCCTACAATAATTCTACCCGACTACAGTCAAGCAATAAATAATCACGACTACAGTCAAACAATAACCAATCACGATTACAGTCCTACAACAATTCTACTCGACTACAGTCAATCAATAAATAATCACGATTACAGTTCTACAATAATTCTAATCGACTACAAAATAGCAATATAATAGCTTGATATGATAAAACACAAAACTTCAATTAATCTAAAATAAAAACATGAACCAATAACCAATTGAACATTATCCCCAAAAATAATCCACCGACGAACCCTGTTATGAACCGTAAATGATTATTGCTCTTCCGCAGACCCCGGAACTGTGTGAATCCGTCCAGAGCCATGGGGGCTAAGCCAATTATAAGTAAAAAGAGCAGAACACTCACATTTATCGAATATATCCCATATAAGATAAAAGGTAACAGCAAACCTATGCCCAAACCGGAATATACACCTGTGCATCGTGAACAAATAGGCATACGTTTACCGAAAATAACGAAACATCTTTCTGGTATCTGGTGACATACAAATCTGACCCAGGGGCGTTCTGCTTTTTGATTATTTTCCTTATTTTTTGGCTTATTTTTCAATTTAAAAACCTCGCGGTTTGATATTTCGATTAATTATTAGGATGTTTGATATTTCGATTGATTACTAGGATGTTCAATATTACGATTAATTGTTAGAATGTTCTATTTTGTGATTAGTTATTAGGATGTTGAATATTTCGATTAATTGTTAGGATGTTCTACATTTCGATTAATTAATAGGATGTTCTATTTTATAATTTATTATTAAGATGTTTGATTTATTTACGTTAAATTATTTATGCATCCTGCTATCTCAACGACATATCCAACATCTCGACATCTCAACGCTATATCCAACATCCTGTTATCTCTGCGACATTTAGAACATCCTGTCATATCAGCGACATATAGAACATCCTGTCATATCAGCTTTATATCTAACTCCTCTGTTCAACCCAACCTTTTTGGCAAGCTCCACCGCCCGGTTGTATTCTTTATTGGTGGGTTTTCGACCTAGCTTGGTAAACTCCCAGGCCTTGTATTGTGGTCTGTATTGGTCCATGATATTGATATATGTCTTCTTGGACACGTTATCTGCCAGGAACCGGAAGATCCTTTCACTGCCCGCAAGATCCTCTGGCAGGACCAGGTGACGCACGAGAAGGCCGCGGTAGGCCATGCCGAGATCATCGAGCTTCAGGTCACCGACCTGGCGGTGCATCTCCTTCACTGCCTTAAAATTGATCTCCGGGTAATTCTTCGCTTTGGAATATTTATCCGCATGTTTTGGCCTGCCGTATTTCATGTCAGGCATGTAGATGTCTATGATACCGTCAAGCAGCCTCACAATTTCAACTTTTTCATACCCGCCACAATTGTAGACGATAGGTATGTTCAGACCGTCTTTGACTGCAATTGCGATCGCCTCTACCAGCTGTGGAACGAAATGCGTGGGTGTTACGAAATTGATATTATGGCAGCCAATACCCTGCAATCGGAGCATGTTTTTTGCTATTTCCTCGATGGTGATAACCTCGCCAATACCCAGATGGCTGATCTCGTAGTTCTGACAATAAACACACCTGAGATTACAGCCCGTAAGAAATATCGTGCCCGAGCCGTGCGCACCCACCAGCGGCGCCTCTTCACCGAAATGCGGGTGTATGCCGGAGACCATGAGCTTAGTACCCGACTTGCAGATCCCTTCCTCACCTATGGTTCTATCCACACCACATTCACGTGGACAGAGCTTGCATGAGCTGAGCATTTGGTTCAATATTTCAATGCGCTTGTCAAGCTCGTTAGATCTCGATAATGCAATGTAGCTCGGCTCGTTCTCGGTCATTGGAGTTAATATTGATCTTTATAATAATAACTTTTTGTCTGATGGGCGTAGAACGAGTCGAAGGGGGACCACTGCAATAAATAATTATTTACAATCGTTTGTAGAAGGTAGTGTGTAGAAGGTAGACCACTTCAATGAATTATTGTTTACAATCGTTGGGGGAGGGGTGACCACTTCAAGTAATGATCGCTTGGAATCGTTTGGAGACCACTGCAATGAGTTATTGTTTACAACTGTTTGGTGATGGGTGACCACTTCGAGTAATGGTCGCTTGGAATCGTTGGGAGACCACTTCAATGAATTATTGTTTACGATCGTTTGGGGAGGGGAGGGTAAAATCCCAAGTTCCAAATCTCAAGAAAACACCAAAATCAAAATCATAAAATAATATTTATTAAAAACGAAAAATTTTCTATTTAAATTTTATAAGGAAAACTTTTCTGCCAGAAAATTGTAATCCCCGATTAATAATTAGTTTAACAATATTATGTTCAAAAGGGGATAAGATTTTTGATGTTGGAGGTTTGGATTTTCTTGGGATTTTGGGTTTATTCTTTATCTATTAAATTGGAGAAGAAATTATTTGTTATATCCGGTCAGCGATCTTCCCCTCTTGCCTGTGATCAAGTTTATAAAGTTATCATAACGGTCCCCCCTCACCAAATGTTTTTCAATAATAATTCATAGTAATGGTCCCCCTTCCCCAAACGATTCTGTTTATCAAATAATCGTAGTGATCGGCCGAAGGCTTAGTGGTCGGCCGAAGGCTTGGCCGAAGGCCATGACTCTTTAGACTCCCGACTCTATGGACTCTAGACTCTTGACCATAAAGTAATTGATAAGTTAATACCGATCATTTTCAAATACTCAATATTGCGGTGGCGGTGCACCGTATTGTGGTTGTTGTGGTGGATACATAGGTTGCTGTGGTGGTTGTTGTTGTAGTGGTGGTTGCTGTGGTGGCATTGGTGCGGGTGCCTGGGTTTTCTTACCGCGTAATATAAAAATAAATGCCAGTAGGAACATAACAAAAGCCACTATCGCCAAAAACCATCCTACATCCCCACCCCATGAGTCTTTTGAATCGTCTTCTTTATCTTCATAACTTCCAAAGAAACTCTTAGTGTATGCATCATGGTCTGGCTGTTCCCAGTCATCATTTGCTTCCTTCGCATCCGCTTCAAATGCCCCGGGTAAAGTCGCCATTAGTATCATCGGCGCTAGAATACATAATATAGCAGCGATGAGAGTAAATATCATAGGCATCTTAGATGGCTGCCCGCCGAGAGACGATATAAGTAAAAACATCAATGCGATGACGCCAATAACCAATCCAACCATACCTAAAGTTTCGGACATTACAAACGACCATTTAGTTTGGTCCCCACTGTCCATGTGAATAAACTGATCAGCACCTGCGCCCATTGTCCCTTCTGATGAGTCATACTCATAACTCATCTGATACCAGGGTAGTACTAACGCTATACTCATTAGAATTATTCCAACTAACATACAGATAACTGGTAACTTCCATTTTGCAGAAGCTGGCGGCGCTGCCCCTCCTGTTTGCCCATAATCTTGCATTCTCTACACCTCACAGTGTGCCCAGCTAAGCCTACAAGTGCTTACAGGTGAAAGTCCTGTCATGGTAAAACCAGAAAGCCATGTAGCAAACACCTAGTATTGGAAGCGATTCCAATGTTAGTGCGTGAATTATCCCCAAAGTGGGAGA
>JAEHCK010000233.1 GCA_020696345.1 Thermoplasmata archaeon
AGCGGTATCTATGATAACAATTGGCGCTCTCGGTCTTGAAACACAAGAAAAACTTGCTCGGCATATATATTTTGCGGACTTTATATATTATGAGGTGACAGGACAAAAATAGAATGATTCATCCAGAGAATCATTATTGAAAGCAAAAGAACAATTTGAAGCTAATATGAAACAATTAGATGAACCGATTGACGAACAGGTGGACGAACAGGAAGAAACAGAATGATAAAGAAAAATTTCAGTAATTTAAATAAATAATAAAAGAAAATGGTACAGAGAATCTTTCGGGGCTTGATGGAAATACAACAAATTTTATACGTTAGTTCAGGAACGGTGTAACAACATGAGCGTTATACTTACTCGGAATGCTGGAAGCACGTTAGAATCTGATTTAGAACATATACCAAAGTTTGGTGGTGACATCTGGTATGTCAATGATGGCTCCGGCTCTGATGCTAACAGTGGAAAAAGTCCAGAAGCACCGTTTAAAACAATTGGCGCTGTTTTGGCTTTAGGTGTTTTGGTAGATGGTGACGCGATAAGTATTAAGGCGGGCACATATACAGAAGTTGGACTTGACATCGATCATGCCGCCGCGGAGATATGGTGTGAGATTGGCGTACTATTTGCGCCGGCTACCGGAACGGCGCTTAAAATTAGTGGGGCAAGTTGCAAACTTACCGGGATGCACAAAATCACGCCGGCCTCAGGGCAAATAGGATTACATATCACCGGTACAGAGTGTCACGTAGAGCATGGCAAGGTTCTTGGTGGGGCGATTGGAGTTCTGGCCGAAGGCGCTGGACTTATGATGGATGCTTATAATTGCGGCCTCCAGACTTCGACTGGCTTTGACATTCAATGCACTCAGGGCAGACTTTCGGATTGCAACACAAAAGGTAATGCATCAACTATCGGATATAAAATAAACGGTCTTGTTGATACGGGCGTTTTGCGAAACTGTACCTCAGTCGGCCATGCAACGTCTGGTTTCTTTATTGCAACCGGTTCACAAGATTGGACGTTGATAGGTTGTTCGTCAGGAAATGGTGATGGGAGATGGGTAGACACCGACCACTCAAACGTGTGGTCTGATTTTCATTATGACGATGTTATGCACAACATCACAACCTTCTCGGGTGCAACTACAGAATACAATATCTTTAAAGTTACTGGTGCAATTAGAGTCAGCGATATCTACGGAACTGTCGAGACTGTTATTCCCGGAACAGCGTCAACAATCTTTCTTCAGTTGTGGTCTGATAGCGGAATTGACATTACTGATTCACCAGGGGTTAATATTAATGCGGCAGTACAGGGTGCTATCCTTGTACGTAATAGCACATCCGGTGATCCACTTGACCTTGGTGATCCTTCTGGGGTTCCTGCTGTTGTAGAGAACGCTTCATTTAAAGACCCAAAAAATCCGGTTGATGTCGTGGCGGATAATGGCGAAATTACATATATAAGATGTGTAATTAGCGCGGCCCTGGCCAGCGGTGCTATTGATTGGCACTGCCGCTGGGAGCCCTTGAGCGATAATGGATTTTTGGAAGTCGCATAGGTAATTTATGAAAATATTAGCTTTTTTTACAAATGGCGGTTTGCCTTTAACAGGGTTAAGTCCAACAATTAGAATCCGCGATTTGGCAGACAATTCATTAGTTGTGACAGATTTATCAATGACGGAAGTTGGAGATGGTTATTATAAATATAATTTTTCAGCATATGATCTTGATAAAGATTATTCAATTCGTTGTGACGGCGGCGACACATTGCCAAATTCTGACCGATACACATATGCGGGCAATGAAAATTATTTAGATGATATTGAAAACAGTTCTTTGTCAACCCAGATCACAGCGAATCAAGCAGATTTAAAAAAAGTGCTGGGACTCGTACATCAAAATTTATATATTGATGAAACTTTGTTTGATAAAGAAAGAAATCTATATTCTGCTCGTTTAAGAATATATGAAAATTCTGCAAGTGTCGGAACAGCATCCGATGTTTTAGCAACTTATGAAATAACTGCTGTGACAACCGGCGCAGGTAAATTTTCAAGTTGGAAACAGGTTGAAGTATGAGGTTAAACAACAGGTGGAAGTTTGATAATTTATAAAGCGACTAATAAATTAAATGGTAAATCTTATATAGGCAAGACAATACGTGATTTAGATAAAAGAAAATCAGAACATTTGCGTTTTAATTATCAAATTTTTGTGATGAAATGAATTTATCATTGCAACTATTGAGAACGAATATTAACCAAAGCAGAATACAAACTGACAGGCAGAAATTAACAAAAAAAGCTGCAAACACAATCGGTTGGAGGATAACAAATTGAGTATTTCGCTGGCAACAATGGGGAAATTTGAATATATACCACCAAATGAAAATCATTTAGTTGGTGGAGCCGGCGGCGGTGTTGAAAGAAGAAAACCAAAGGTTGTCGTTGGACAAATAAAAGACGATGATATTAATACAACGAATAAAAAGATTAAAATATTAGAGGTAATAGAATATGATAACATTTAAATCAGATTCACCAAAAAAAATGAAATTTAATATAGGAGTTACAGGTGTTGATCCGGCAGCCTTAATAAGTAAATTTACTTTAATAAGTGAAAACGTTTCTGTTAGTTTCCCAGCAAAAATGATTGCTAATGATATTGTTGTTGAAATTCCAGCATTAGAAAAGGCCGTTGATATATTTGAAGGAAATATATCCGCAAAACTTGAAATTATTGCCGGCGATACATATATTACTCCATGGGAAGATACTGTAAAAATTGATCAGGTTGTAAAAGTTGAAGCAACAATTATAGAAATGGAAGAAATTGAAAAGAAATTGAAACCTGAAATCAAGGCCAGTATAATTGCAGAATTAGACGGACTAAATAAAAAGAAAATTATTATAAAAGAGGATAAACCTAAGGCAAAGAAAATAGTGCCTAAATGGTTGAAGGACAAATAATGAAAATATATGAAAAATATTTAAATGAAGGAAATCAAATCATTCATGTTTACAAGGATTATAATAAAACATATAAAATTGAGGATAATAAAGATAATGTTTTAGAAGATGAATTTAAAACGCCGGATGCTGCTTATGATTATGCAGTCAAACATTATCCGAAAGCAACGATTTACCGTTTTAAATCTTAGGAGATAATGCCAATACCACAACCGAAATCTGGGCAAAAACAATCTGATTATATGTCGGTGTGTATGACATTTTTAGATGGAGAAAAATCAAAATATCCAGAACATAAACAAAGAGTTGCTATTTGCTTGAGTACATATAAACGTGCAAATGAATCAGATAATGATATTTTAAAACGTCTTGAAATGATGATAAATGATACAACAGTAACAACGGACGTGGCCTTACCACAAGGTCAGGTTATCGGAATGACATATCGTAAAAAGAAGAAAAAAGTGCCAGGCGGTGCTGAGTATAACATTCACGAAAGGAGATAAACATGGATATTTTAGATAAAATGAATATGCTGATAGGCGAGGCATCTGCGGTTGAAAGGTTAAGGCAAT
>JAEHCK010000145.1 GCA_020696345.1 Thermoplasmata archaeon
AAACAGCGGGATGTTAGGAAAAAAAAGGGAATTGGGGCCTGAAAAGGTCATTTAAGCACAATATTTCAACAATATATTTCATTGATGAAGTACATCAAGAAATGTCCGGGCTTAATTTTGATTATTCGGGCAGGCTCTTAAGTTGAATTTATCATATATTCAAATCCGTAATTTATTAATACCATAAATTCATTAGCGGTGGCTCTATAGGTTATATATACATTTTATAATTATAAAAAGTTAGGTTATTGATTTCTAGATCATACCTATTTTTTATATTTAATAAAATAATTAAGGTTTAATATGGATATGAACCTTGAGGTGATTTATTGCCCACTGGACTTAATACCGCACGAAAGCTGAAAAAGACACGTCAACGGTTTAGATGGAACGATAGATATTACAAAAGACATGTATTACATCTAAAAGCAAAATCCGATCCACTAGAAGGATCTGCACAGGCTAGAGGGATCGTGCTCGAAAAAGTAGGTATCGAAGCTAAACAACCTAACTCTGCCATACGTAAATGTGTGAAAGTTCAGTTGATCAAGAATGGACGTCAGATCACCGCATTTGCGGTTGGTGATGGCGCTATTAATTATATAGACGAGCATGATGAGGTTTTGGTCGAAGGCATTGGCGGCCGTATGGGACGGTCATACGGCGACTTGCCAGGGGTGCGCTTTAAGGTTATAAAGGTCAATAATGTTTCTCTCGAAGAAATGGTTCATGGACGTAAGGAGAAGCCAATAAGATAATTTATTATAAACATTTTAAATTAATTTAATGATAGTTAAGGATCGGTGGTCTATACGGTAGATTTAGATGAAGAGCAAAAAGAGCAAGATATACCAGATGATCAAGAAGAGGATAAGGGTACGAAAAAATCTAAATCGGTTCCTGATCAGCTTGAAGAACAGCTGGAGGCAGAAAGTAAGCCGGAAGATTTAGAAGTACCGACCGAAGAACCAAAGGTCGAACCACCGGAAGAACCAAAAGTCGAGCCAACCGAGGAACCAAAGGTCGAACCACCGGAAGAACCAAAAGTCGAGCCAACCGAGGAACCAAAGGTCGAACCACCGGAAGAACCAAAAGTCGAGCCAACCGAGGAACCAAAAGTCGAGCCAACCGAGGAACCAAAGATCGAGCCAACCGAGGAACCAAAAGTCGAGCCAACCGAGGAACCAAAGGTCGAGCCAACCGAGGAACCAAAAGCGAAAGCTAAAAAGGTAAAAAAAGATAAAGATGAAACAAAAGAAGAGAAACCCGAAGAGCCAAAAAAGGAGAAAAAACCAAAGAATACAAGAGTAAAAAAAGAGGAGATGAAAAAGCTATTATTCAAAAAATATGACTTTTCAGAAGTGGAGATCGCCGATGAGGGTTTGAAAAGATATATAAATATCGAACCGATAATTCTACCGCATGTCAGTGCAAGATATGCGAACAAGAAATTTGGTAAATCAAAGGTAAATATTGTTGAACGATTGATAAATAACCTGATGCGAACAGAGAGATTTACAGGTAAAAAGTTCAAAACGTATAATGTGGTAAAAGATTCATTCGATATCATTGAAAAACGAACCAAAACGAATCCTGTACAGATATTGATCCAAGCCCTGGAAAATGGTGCACCCAAAGAAGAGATAGTACGGCTCAGATTTGGAGGTATATTGGTGCCAAAAGCCGTAGATTCATCACCATCACGGCGCTTGGACATCTCAATTAGGAACATATGTAAAGGAGCAGTTAAAAGTTCTCATAAGAATCGAAAAGATGCTGCAGTGTGTCTGGCCGAAGAACTGATTTTTGCCTCGAAGAGAGATATGAACAGTTTTGCAGTTAACAAAAAAGAAGACATAGAACGAGTTGCGGCATCTGCGAGATAATTAAAATCAGGATACAATTTAATTCAAATCAAATTGAAAATTATTTTGGTGTTCAAATTCACATTATGATGTTATTATTTTGTTTAATAATTGGTGATTAAAATGGGACGCAAAGAAGATAATATAAAAAAAGCCATAGTAATTATGGATAAACCAGAATTGATCCGAAATATTGGTATTGCTGCCCACATCGACCATGGCAAAACAACGCTTAGTGATAATCTGATCGCCGGCGCTGGCATGATGTCAGAGGAGCTGGCGGGGAAACAGCTTGTATTGGATTTTGACGAACAGGAACAAAATAGAGGAATTACGATCAATGCGGCGAATGCATCCATGGTACATGAATTTCATGGCAAGGACTATCTTATCAACCTGATCGATACACCGGGTCATGTGGACTTTGGTGGAGATGTTACACGAGCCATGCGCGCGGTGGATGGATGTGTAATCTTGGTTTGTGCGGTTGAAGGTGTGATGCCACAGACCGAAACCGTGATCAGACAGGCATTAAAGGAGTTTGTAAAACCCATACTATTCATCAATAAGGTCGATCGCCTGATCAATGAGCTTCAGGTCACACCCGAGCAGATGCAGGAACGGTTTATTAAGATCATCCGACAAGTAAATGAATTGATAGAAAAAATGGCCCCGGAAGAGATCAAAGATGAATGGCAGTTGAATGTAGAAGATGGTCAAGTAGCTTTCGGGTCTTCTTATCATAATTGGGCAATTTCTGTGCCATTTATGAAAAAGACAAATATGACTTTCAAAGACATCTATGATTTTTGTAAAAATGATGATCAAAAAACCCTTGCAAAAAAATTGCCAGTCCACCAAATCATATTGGATATGGTGATCCACCATATGCCTGATCCTAAAATAACTCAGAAATATCGAATTCCCCAGATCTGGCATGGTGAAACTGACTCTGTTGATGGCAAAACCATGAATGAATGCAACAAGAAGGGCCCAACTATATTTATGGTAACCAAGATCTGGATGGATCCACATGCAGGTGAAGTTGCAACCGGCCGGTTGTTTGGCGGAACCATTAAAAAGGGTCAGGAGCTGACTACCATCGGTATGCCAGGTACCAATCGTGTTCAACAAGTGGGGTTCTTTATTGGTCCCGATCGGATACCGGTGGATGAGATCGTGGCGGGTAATATTGCAGCGGTTACCGGTCTAAAAAATGCAATCGCAGGTTCAACCGTTGCTACCAATCCGGAGATGGAAGCATTTGAGAAGATCATCCATATATCCGAACCGGTGGTCACGGTGGCGGTGGAAGCAAAACACATGAAAGATCTACCCAAATTGATCGAAGTGTTACATATCATTGCAAAGGCCGATCCATCTATAGTTGTGGAGATCAACCAAGAGACAGGTGAACACTTAATGTCCGGTATGGGTGAACTGCACCTGGAAATTACCGAATACCGTATCGAGAAAGAGCACGGAATAGAGATACAATCATCAGAACCAATAGTTGTGTATCGTGAAACTGTCGGTGGTAAATCCAAGACGTTCGAGGGGAAATCACCCAATAAACATAACCACTTTTTCATTGAGGTGGAACCTTTATCGCCAGAGTTTATAAATGCGATTAGAGATGGTACTATTCCAACTGGTAAGATCAAAAATGCCAAGGAACTGGCTAGAAAAATGATAGATCTTGGAATGGAAAAGGTGGAAGCACGAGGACTATATGCAGTCGTAGGTACCAACATCCTGACAAATGTATCGAAGGGTGTTCAATATCTGCATGAGACCCGTGAACTGGTCATTGAGGCATTTCAGGAGGCGATGAAGCAAGGACCGCGTTCACGCGAACCTGTCATGGGCGTCAAGGTTCGACTCGTAGATGCCAAATTACACGAAGATGCGATCCATCGCGGACCAGCTCAAGTAATTCCGGCAGTCAGAACTGCCATTTACGGTGCCATAGTTAGCGCGGATAATATTTTATTGGAGCCTAAACAGATTGTATTCGTCAATATACCCCAGGACCTAATGGGTAATGTTAGCCGTGAGGTACAACAGCGTAGGGCGAATGTTGAAGATATAACGCAGGATCGAGAAATAGTCATGATCCGGGCAAAGGCGCCAATCGCGGAGATGTTCGGCTTTGCCAGTTCAATTCGCTCGGCCACGCAAGGGCGTGCATTATGGACTACCGAGTTCGCCGGATTCGAGAAACTGCCAGTTGAATTGCAGGACAGCATTACGCGCAATATACGTACACGGAAAGGATTAAAACCCGAGCCAAATCCGTTAAGTTATTATCAAGCCTAAACATGAATATCAAAAGCGAAAAAAATTTAGTCGATTAAAGTATATGCGGGAAACAGTGATCCTGTGCTGATGGAATTATATAGAAAAAATTCGATGATAATAAGTTTCATAGGGTTGATCATAGGCTTAATTTTCCTATTAATAAGTGCTCTGGGCATATTTCTAAATCATTTGGACTTTGTCAAAGAGAATGGATTTTTACAGAGTATTTTCGATGCCTTGGGTAATTATATCTATTGGTTGTTTATTGCTATGATCACACTGACCATAGCCTGTGGTTGGATATTTGTCGATCTTGTGCTGTCACGACAAAAATTCGATGAATTGGTCAAAACCGGGAGTAAAGCTGTATTCGTTCGCAATTTTAACGAATTAGAAGACCTTGCCTGGAAACTTGGACCAAAATATATGGATATTGTATATGAGCGTAAGAAGAAACTCAGGATCAAATGATAAATTAATTTATTTAGACCGATTGTTTTTTAAGGGTTAAGAGTATTATAGTATATTCCAGGTGATAATATGGTTGCATGGTGTAATATATGCAAAAGGCCAGTTAACCAGTACTGCGATATCTGTGGCGAGAATTTTGGCGTCACGAAGTGTGATAAATATGCCTGTGGCGGCACCATGATGTGCCCGATCTGCGGTGATAAGAACTTAATAACTATGAAAGAAGCAAATATGGGTCCTGACCCTTATGACTATTCGAAAAAAGTCAAGGATGGACGGATTTCCGAAAGAAGTGCCCGAGAGAGAACTGGTGTGGGCAGTAACGTATCACATGAAGCACCATCCAAATGTCCCATGTGCAGCTTTGACCTGCAAAACAATTGGAAGTTCTGTCCCAACTGTGGTGTTTCATTTGGTATGAAAAAATAAAAAAATGCTATACAAAATTCTCATATCTTAAAGTAATTTTTTACCACAATAACTGCAGAAGCTACTATCTTGAGGTATCGTGGTTCCACAGAACCGACAAAATACCCATGAATGATTTAACTTCTTATTTTCATTATCCAAATCATTAGTTATGGTCATAAATCTTCGTGCAATCTCATCGCCGATCTTATAGCGCTCATTATAATATGCTTCCTCAATCTCGTGGAGTAGATATTCAAGATATTTTGTGTTTTCCCCAGCAGTTCTTAGGTTTACAATAAGGTTATCCATATATCCAACCTTTAATTGCCTCGAGATATCTTCTATTTTATCTACATATTGTAATACTTCTTGATAATCTCCAGCATCAAAGGCATTTCGGGAATCTTCTGATAACCGTTCAAGTTCATCCACGGGAATACCAAAATGATATGACTCGGAGATTATTCTCTGGATCTCTTGCAAATCAATCAATGCTTCCTTTTTTAAGGTAGTCATTCGTTTTTCGTATCGATCGTGGTCCGATAATTTACTGTGGTTGTTGATCTCTTTTTGTTCCAACTCGATTTTCTGCGGTATTGCATCTTGGCCAGGACTTCGTCGTCCTCGATCTAGTCCAACAAAACTTACATATTTGTCATCCAACCTACGACCCTCCTCCTCGGGTGTTATGGTCATGCTTTGCTGTAGGCTGCCGTTATATGTTGCTTCAGCATTGGTGGAACTATTTGTCACCTCATGCATGGCGGTAGGTTTGGTTTCATATTGATATTGATCTTTAGAACCAATACTTTCCTTGGCGTCACTTCGTTCTATTAAATTATTGTCATCATTTTGAAAACCAAACGCTTTTTTAATTAATTCTTCATTTCTTAACTTTTTAAAGCTTGGCGGTTTGGTTTCTTGTACAATTTTACGGTCAGCACTTTCAAATTTACCCATAATGACTTTGGTTTTCTGTTCTGTATCTTCATCTTTTGTTTCAAGCACCCTCTTTTCCTCCCGCTCTACCCCAGGTCGTTTTTTAATGTCTTTTTCGACTTTAGACTTATCTATTATCAAGACCTCCGAGCTATCCTTAAGTGATTGCTCCGTTTCTGATCTCGAATGCTCTTGTATGCATTTGTTTAGAAGCTCCTTTGCCTCCAAAATAATATTCTGGACCTCCGAATAATTCTTGTCTTTCAATTGATTCTCTGCAAGATCGACCATATCTTCAACTGGCGCGGTATCAACTTTATCCTTCTTCGCATCAGAAATTTCATGGGTTAATTTCTCTATATCGGTCTTTGCCTTTGTCTTTATTTTTATCTTTTCATCTTTTTCTCGAAGTAGTTGTTCGTTTAATAATGATACTTCTTTCTTAATCTCGTCAAATAATTCCCTACCATTTTCCAGCTCCCTATTATCCATTAATCCTTTTAGATCGCCAATTTTTTTCTTGACCTCAGAAATATTCATGCCTTTATCTTTAAGTTTCTTTAATATCTTGATCTCCACCGATACTTCGGTCTTCAATTCTTTCAGCTCAGTGTTTAACAGCTCCATTTTCTCTGTCATCTTCTGTTTTTCAGACAACTCCTTTTGATCTATCAAGTCTACTATCTTTTGCAATTGAACTTCCAATATAGAATATTTCTCCTTTTTGAAACTGGCCCTAGCATCTTGAAAAAGCAGGTCTTCAACCGGTGTGTCAACTCCCCCCCTTTTTAGTTCAAGTATACGTTTATATGCAACCAACAGCACATTCAGTAATAACGAATATTTTTCTTTATTTTGAGATTCTAATAACATGTTTTGTGCTTGAGACACAACATCGGCAAGTAGTGTAAAATCTTCAAAACCGTATATTCCCAAGAGTTCTTGAGTCATATTCTCTTGCCTATCCGGCCCCAAGTCTAATTTTTTAATCTCCATGATCAAAAAATATAACAGTTTTTGAAACTTCTTTTCGGCCTTATCGGTGTGTTGGGAATTAAATGCATCCTCCACTTTGTGCAAAAGGTTACTAATATTGATAACATCCAGGCCGATATTTTCATTTTCTATTAACCAAAACTTTATGTATCTATAGGCATCATTTAATTTCTTACTCTGTAATGATTTTCTGGCATCCTTTATTTTTTCAATACACTCTTCCAAATATTCGTTCGAAGGTGGAAGTTCCTTTCTTTCAAATGCACTCCGTGCCTTTTTAAAGCAATCATTAGCAGATTCCAGATCTATATCTAATCCGGTTAAATCAAAAATAAACGTATCGATAAAGGATATTGTGGTGGAAACTAAATTCATCCTATGCTCCAGTAAAAAATTAAAAGCCATGGACTGTGAGTTCTTAAGTAAATACTCTGCATTTGTCAGTTCTCCATCACTTAAACTTTTTTTCGCTTCCAAAATTATTTCTTTTACACCCTCAACATTGATACCAATATTCTCAAGTTCTTCTATCAATAGCGATACAGTATCGTATTGTATATCTATCCTGTTCATCAAGTCCAATTGTTCTTTTGATAAAGGGTGAGAACTATCACTCTGATCTTCCTTTTTATCGTTGGTCATATCCACACCGAGGGCATTGAGAGTCTAGGTTATATAACCAATTGAAAACATTTTCAAAGACCATTTAAATATTACGACGATCTTCAATTTTTTAATATTAATTTATTTTTATCAATATATAATGGTTCTTTTAACCTCTCTGTATAGATATATATATAGCTCTTAATAATTAATATTTGTGATAATGAACTTATTAATGTTCCCACATGGGTAAAGTTTTGTCGTACCCTGCAAGCCTGGTACCCGTGATCGCAGCCATGTCATAATCCAAAGCCCGCAAGCAGTCCTTACTGATATCGGCAAGAGTTTTGCAACCGGTTAATACCATTAAAAGTTTTAATTCTTTATTTAAAGTGTTCAAGAAGTTGGTTAACTTTTTCCCTGCATCTACCCAATCGAATTTTGTTTCGTGTTCGGTGTCGGTTGTGCCAATGCCAGCCATACACGAGTTCGAATTACAATTACCACATTGTGTGCAGCCAATCGCGATCTCTGCAGTTTTCCCAAGTGCAACTGCATTTGCGCCCAATGCCAATGCTTTGAAGATATCCGCACCATTTCTAAATGTGCCAGAGACCAATAATTTAACACCGCGTTTATCTGCACGAGTATCTTTGAGTGCTTTTACGGCGGGTGATATTGCTGCAAGTGATACCAGGCCAAAATTATTTGCCGTAATGTCCAGGGTGCTGGTGTTACATTCATCATAGCAGTCAATAACCACTGCATCTGCGCCAGCTCGGACCGACAGTTTCGTATCCTCATATACATCACCGGCCGCTAACTTGATCAAAACCGGTATTTTTTGTTCGGTAACTTCCTTAAGTAATTCCACATGTCGTTTCAGATCGGCTGCTACATCAAAGTCAAGCATATATGGTGGTAAAAAGAAGTCCACTCCACCGGGTAATTTCCATAATTTACGCAGCTCGGGTGTAATCTTTAAACTGGGTATCTCTGGCAATAGGCTACCCGAATAACAGTTACCCATTACGATCTCGATACCTGCACATGAGGTTATGGCTTCGATGTTCATCCCCAGACGGCCAAAGTTCCATTGGTGGATCAATTTACCACCATACTTTAAGCTGAACTCGCGCTCATCAGGATAACAGGCATAGCCGGAATCGAGTGCAGTTTTCAGTTTCGCCGCCGAATATATGAAAGCCATTTTACTTGCCCTGCTTATAAAACCAGCACCACGTGACGATAGGTAAAATGGTGTTTCAAGTACCAATGGCGCAATCAAGGATCTTCCGATGGTTACTTTTGTATCCAAATCCAATTCCAACATATTGATATTCTTATTCGGTTTTATCTGGACCGGAAGAATAGCTAAATGGTCAAAAATAGATCTCGAACCATCATCGTGATAGTTCGCATCTGCAGAAAATAATAGACCTGCTCTGGTTCTACGAGTTATTTGGTCAGTTACAGTTCTTGAACCTTGGGTTATGGTTTTTAGATCATTGAAAGGTTCTATCAAGCTCGCTTTTATCGGGTTCTTTTGAAGTGGCAGGATCTTTTTAAATTCCACGGGGTCCTTTAAGATCCCGTAGTGCTTGAAATATTTTCGTAACTTAATGATGTCAGTTTCTGAAATGTCGAAGATCTGTGAATTTTCACCCAAAGTGCCAATTTTACCACCCACATAAATAACCCCACCAACCATTGACTGACCAACATCCTTTCCCACATTTCCTGCAACGATGATATCACCATTGAACATGAACGCACCAGTGCGTGGCCCTGTGTTGCCACTTACGATCATGGTCCCGCCTCTGGCCAGCTGGCCAATATCGCCGGTTACATTCCCGCGAATTACGATTATACCGCCACTTATTGCTATACCGGCTCCGCGCTGGACATTGCCTTGGACTATGATCCCACCATTGGTCATGGTATCACCCAAGAACCGGCGTGCGTTGCCACTCAAATTTACTATTGTACCATTGTTAAGCGCCCCGAAAAAATCACCAACATTACCTTCGAATGAGAGCGGTTTATCTATGGAGAGGCCAACAGCGATATAATTCTGGCCGTTCAAACCTTTTATCTTGACTGTCTTACTCCGTTTTATCTGGGAACTGATCGCCTTATTTATCTCTCTTGTGGTTGAAACTTTAACCGCCAGAAATCTGCCCCCTGACTGAATTATACGATTGGTTAAATTCATTCATTAAAGCAAATTATCGTTTTGCATAGCATTTTTCTATTTATCGTATAGTAAGTGAAGATAGAAGGCTACATAAATGTTTTTATTTTTGGTTCTTCTCCGAATTTGAGTAATATTAAGAGTCAAGGAAAACAGCAGATTTGATGCTGGGGACATTTGAAAAGTCAAACTTAGACAATTTACAAAGACAAATTGTCATGGGCTAAAAATTCCTAACAAGTATATATTACTAAAAACAGAATTTTTACCCCTCGGTGTTGAAACCCCTCGCACTATCCAAACATTTTAAAAATATGATGCTATTATCCTGCTGTAAGCGGGACCGTAGGGTAGCTTGGTCAATCCTTCCAGCTCGGGGTTTCATTAATGCTCATTTCGTAGAGTGTGGATTTCAATCCAAACCGATGATACGGAAAGCTGGAAACTTGGGTTCAAATCCCAGCGGTCCCATATTTTAATAATGGTTCTTCTCCCGATCTAGGGAAAATAAGATCATTTATAATGAGTGAAATTGTGAATCGTTAATACGCTCACTTTGTTCGCTTGAATTATGATGTAATGAAATACTGGGGTAATGGGGAATTGGGGTAATGGGGTAATGGGGTAATGGGGTAAATCAGCTTTATTGGCGCTTACGGCATTGTAAATTGTAAAGTGAAAATTATAAAATGTAAATTGAAATTACATTATTGTTTTTTTTTATTTTTCAATCTCTATTCTTCAATTTTCAAT